>CAYNJD010000543.1:0-1870 GCA_964397355.1 uncultured Mycobacterium sp.
CGGCGGCCGGGCACACCGTGATCGGGGTGGACCTGCGCGACGCCGACGTCATCGCGGACCTGTCCGGACCGGATGGCCGGACCGCGGCCGCCCAGCGGGTGCTGGACTTGTGCGAGGGTCGGCTGGACGGCGCCGTGCTGGCCGCGGGCATCGGACCCACCCCGCGGGCGTCGGCGCTGATCCTGCAGGTCAACTACTTCGGGGTGGTCGACCTGCTGGAGGCGTGGCGCCCGGCGCTGGCGGCCGCCGACGGCGCCAAAGTCGTGGTCGTCGCCAGCAATTCGACCACCACGGTGCCGGCGGTGCCATCGTTCGCGGTGCGGGCACTGCTGGCCGGCAACGCGGCGAAGGCGCTGCGGTGGCTGCGCCCGTTAGGACCGGGTGCGCCGTCGATCGCGTACGCGGCATCCAAGATCGCGGTGTCGCGCTGGGTGCGCCGCAACGCAGTTCAGACGTCATGGGCCGGCAAGGGTATCCGGCTCAATGCGCTGGCGCCGGGCGCGATCATGACCCCACTGCTGGAACGTCAGCTCGCCACACCGGGGCAGGACAAGGCCGTCCGCAGCTTTCCGGTGCCGGTGGGAGGTTACGGCGATCCCGGTCAACTGGCCGACTGGATGATGTTCATGCTCTCCGATGCCGCCGATTTCCTGTGCGGCAGCGTGATCTTCGTCGACGGCGGGTCGGATGCCTACTTTCGCGCCGACGACTGGCCGCGCAGCTTCGGGCTCTCGCGGCTGCCGCGCTACCTGCTGCGGTTCAGGGCGTTCCGGGGTGCGTCGACCACATCGAATCCCTTGTAGCCGGCGGCCGCCACGTCGGCGATGGTCCGGCCGTAGGCGCCGAAGCCCGGGTGAACCTGATCGGTGCGTTCCTCGGCATCAAGGCGGTGGTGGATCCGATGACCGCGGCGGGCGGCGGCTCGGTGGTCAACGTGTCGTCGCAAGCCGGGTTGCAGGGCCTGGCCGCTACAGCGCCTACGGATCGTCGAAGTGGGGGGTGCCGGCCGAGGTCGCCGACGTCGTCGCGTTCCCGGCCTCCGACGCGTCGGCGTATGTCACCGGGGCCGAACTGGCCGTCGACGGCGGGGCCAGCGCGGGCAAGATTCCGACCCCGACACCGCTTTGAGCCGCGGACGACGTTAGCGTATCTAGCATGTTGAGCCACGACGAGACCCGGCGCGAGGTCACCACCGAGCAGGGAGTGCTGCGCTACCACGAGGCCGGCGACGGCCCGACGCTGCTGCTGCTGCACGGCTCCGGGCCGGGCGTGACCGGATGGCGCAACTACCGCGGCGTGCTGCCGGCCTTCGCCGAGCACTTCCGCTGCCTGGTGCTGGAATTCCCCGGCTTCGGCGTCAGCGACGACTTCGGTGGGCACCCGATGGTCACGGCGTTCGGCGCGGTGCCTGCCTTCGCCGACGCACTCGGCCTGGACCAGTTCAGCATCGTCGGCAACTCCATGGGTGGCGGTGTCGGGATCGGCTATGCGATCGGCAACCCGGAGAAGGTGCGCAAGCTGGTGACCATCGGCGGCATCGGCACCAACCTGCTCAGCCCGGGACCAGCCGAGGGCATCCGGCTGCTGCAGGACTTCGTCGACAACCCCAGCCGTGAGGCGCTGGTGCGTTGGCTGCACTCGATGGTCTACGACCCCGCGGTGATCACCGAGCAGCTCATCGAGGAGCGCTGGGCGCTGGCGACCGACCCCGACACGCTGGCCAGTGCCCGGCGGATGTACGGCAAGGAAGCCTTCACCGCCATGACCAAGATGATGGCCGCGTCCAAGGGTCCGCTGCCGTGGGCGACGATGCACCGGCTCAAGGCGCCGACGCTGGTCACCTGGGGCCGCGACGACCGGGTCAGCCCGC
>CAYNJD010000544.1:0-1865 GCA_964397355.1 uncultured Mycobacterium sp.
TTGGCCTGGCTGGCCGCCAGCTCGGCCTGCGCGGCGGTGGCCTTGAACCAGGTGGTGAACGGCAGCGCCGCGGCGGCCATGGCCGCCGCCGAGGGGCCGCGCCACGGGCCGCTGGTCAGGTCGGTGATGGTCAGGTCGATGGCGGCCGCGGTCAGGCTCAGCTCTTCGGCCAGCACATCCCAGGCCCCGGCGGCAGCCAGCATCGGGCCGGACCCGGCCCCCGCGTACATCCGCGCGGAATTGATCTCCGGTGGCAATGCCCCGTAGTCGATCACTGAGGGATTCCTCTGGGTGCTATCCGCCGAACGGGCGGCGTGGCATGACGGTCAATGCGGTGCCGTAGCGCGGCGCGCCGAATCCGCGGTATCCGGCGCCGGCGGCGCCGGCGGCCGCGGCCGGGACACCGGGCATGCCGGGCATGCCCGTCGGGGGTGACATCGGCGTGGTGCCCAGAATTCCACCGGCGGACGGCACCGGCGGTGCGGCCGCCGGACCCACGGGCACCCACGAGCCGCCGGACACCGGCCCCAGGGTGCTCATCGGCGGCGCCGGCGGAGTCCAGCTCGGCGGGACCGAGAGGCCGCCGACCGAGCCGGCGCCACCCAGATTGCCTGCGGCGGCACCGAGGCCGCCGGCGGCACCCTTCGCCGCACCCTCGGCGGCCTTGGCGGCATCCTTGGCCGCATTGGCCAGCAGGTTGTGGGCGCCGGTGATACCGCTCATACCACGCCAAACCGCACAGATGTTGTTCGCCTGCAGGTTCGACGTGGAGACGAGCTGGCTCAGCGTCTGGCTGCCCAGCTGGTAGCCGGGGTCATCCATGATCGCATCGGCAGCGCCCGTCGGCACAGTGCTATCCGCGGACTGCGACGTCATCGAGTTCATCAGGCTCTGCAACGTGCCGGAGGCCTTGGTGGCCTGGGTGGCCGAAGAGGTGCCGACCGCCTGGGCGACCGCGTTGCCGGTCGCGGCCTCGCCGCCCGGGTTGGTCGGGTTGGGCGGCGCGGTGAACTCGTTGAGCTTGCTGGCCGCGCTGGACTGCGCGTGGTAGCCGTACATCGCCAGGGTGTCCTGCGCCCACATCTCGCCGTGCTCGGCCTCGGTGGCCGCGATCGAGGGGGTGTTCTGGCCGAGGATGTTGGTGGCTACCAGCTGCTGCAGCTGCTGGCGGTTGGCCATGACCGCCATCGGCGGCACGGTCTGCGCGTGTGCCGTTTCGTAGGCGGCAGCGGCGGCGCGGCCCTGTGCGGCGGCCTGCTCGGCCTGCTCGGCGGTGAGCTCCATCCAGGTCACATACGGCGTGACCGCGGTCACCATCGTTGCCGACGCCGGCCCCAGCCACTCCTCGGTGGTCAGCTGGCTGATGACCGCACGGTACGAGGCCGCAATGGATTTCAGCTCGGCGGCCAGCGAACTCCACGCCGACGACGCCACCGTCATCGGCTCGGAGCCGGGCCCGGAGTAGATCTTGGTGGAGGTGATCTCCGGCGGTGAGGACAGGTAGTCCATGGTGGCGACCTAACCGGCCGCGGCGGCGTTGGCCGCCTCGGTGGCGGCGTACGCGCCGGCGCCGTTGCTCAGGGCGTTCACGAACATCTCGTGGACGGCCGCGGCCTGCGCACTGACGGCCTGGTAAGCCTGCGCGTGGGCGGCGAACTGCGCTGCGGTCATTGCCGAGACCTCGTCAGCGGCGGCCGGCACCACGCCGGTGGTGGGGGCCGCTGCCGCGGCGCTGTGGGCGGTCATCGCCGAACCGATGGTTCGCAGGTTGGCGACCGCGGCCATCAGTGCCTCGGGTTGCGTGGTTACGAACGACATTAACGCTCCTCGTCGAGTCCTTCGTCAGTTGCGATCGTCGGGATGTG
>CAYNJD010000545.1:0-1855 GCA_964397355.1 uncultured Mycobacterium sp.
TTGGCAACCGAATTGCACACGGTGCGCGCTTCGGCGATCTCCGCCTCGTCGATGGCAGGCTCCTGTGCAACGCCCATCTTCTCCCGCGCATCGAAGTGTCGCTGGCCGCCCGCGGTGCAGTTTCGGTCGGCCAGCGCGCCGCCCAGCCCGGCACCGAGCTGGAGGGATCAGCTCTCGTTCCAGCCCTCGGCGAGTTTCTCCCGGATCAGCCGATCGAACTCCGCCAGTGCGCCACTGCCGACGCGGCGTTTACCCAGCGCCTTGCGGTATTGCTCGGCGAAGCCCTCCCAAGCGTCCGGGACCGTCAGGATGCCGGCCAGTACAACGGCGAGCGTGGTCTCCTTCGCGGCAGTCGGCCCGTCACCGTTGCGAGTCCAGCCGTGTGTGGACTCCCAACGGATCAGTTGCGGTGCAGCGGTTTCAGCGAACTTCGGGAACCCGTGCCGTCGCAAGGTGGCGCTCCACAGTGCGGCGGCGGCATCGGAGACGACGAAGCCGGCCGCCGCCACCGGGTCTTCGGAGCGAAAGTAGTTGGTGCCGTCCATCTCGCGGGCCAGATCGATCAGCTGGGCCAGCGCGTCCGCCGCCGGCGTGGGGTCTTCGGCGTGCAATGCCTCCTGGGCGGCGGTGACCAGCCGTTTGAAGGTGAACCGCCAGCGGGTCCGCTCCTTCGGCGACACCCGCCGGTCGCCGGCAAAGTAGGCACCGGAACGGGCCAACGCCACGAACTCGGCAATCTCGTCGCGTACCGCCTGCGGATCGAGTGGCTCAGGTTTTCGGGCCGGGCGGATGTCCCCGGCCAGTTCGGCTTCGATGCGGCGGCGAACCTCAGCGGTGCCCCGCCAGTACAGGTTCCACAGCAACTTGCGCAGCTGCGAATCGTCGTGCCCGGACATGGCTGAAAAGAACTGTTCACGGTTCATCCGGTTGACGGCCACGTCGACCACTATTTCAGGAGCGGGTCAGAAGCCGTCGGCGGCACGGTCCAGCACATTGAAGGCCTTAGAGAGGCGTCGGTGCCGGTACTCGCTTTCCTCGTGGTTGGCCTCGGCGGCAACGGCATTGATCAGTTCGTCCAACTCCTCGGGGCTCGCCACCAGCAGCGCACCGCCGTCGCCGGCACGGATGGAAAAGACCAACCGTTCGCAGTAGGGGTCCAGTAGTTGCAGATCCCGCAGGGCGGCAGCGGTCTCATCCGACAGTGCGATCACGCGACTGTCACCGGCGGCTCGCAGTCGCCGGCTGCGCAGGTCGTAGAGCGAGTCGGCCCAGTTGACGACGGTGCCCGCGTCGCCACAGGAGTCGCAGCTCCAGTGAATCGGTGCATCGGCTGTGGTGCGGGTGATCATCATCCGACCGGGACACGCCCGGCGGGCGGGGCGGCGACGGCACCGCAGCGCACTTCGCCAGGGTTCACCGGCATCTCCGGCGGTCGCCGCCCGCACAATGTCGAGGATGTGGCCGGGCGGGATGACGGAATCCAACGTCAGCCGGCGGAGGCCGCTCAGATCGCTGGTGCTCATCGTCGGTGACGTTACCGCGGGCCCGCGGAATACATCGCTTGAGCGAGGTTGGGTCGCTCGTCCTCGGCAGCGGCACCTGCGGCGGTAAGGATTGCTCGGGCCTCGGACTGGGACTGCGTCGAGTGCGGAATATCGGGATTGGGTGATGCGGAAAACCGGGACTCGATTGTGCCGACCGGCTGCTTACCAACCTGCTGGTGGCCGAGGAGGTGCCGGCGTGGTGGACCAACCGGCTCAAACGCCTCGTGCGGACCCCAAAGAGATACCTCCTGGACTCCGGCATCGTTGCCGCGCAGCTTCGCCTTGACGTCGCCGGCGTGCGCCGCGATGGC
>CAYNJD010000546.1:0-1853 GCA_964397355.1 uncultured Mycobacterium sp.
GCGCTGCCGGCGGGTGGTGCTGCTGGCGGCGGTCAGCGACGGAATAGTGGACTGGTTGCGGCACGCCCGCTGCGACGGCGACGACTCCCGCCCGCTCGGGCTGCCGGCCTACCTGCTGCTCAAGCGGGTCGACGATCTGGCGTACGGGGCCGGCCTGTGGGGCGGGGTGCTGCGGGAGCGCAACTTTGCCGCACTCAAGCCACAGATCCGCAGTTAGGTCGCTTTGACGGTTCCGGTGGTGCACAGTGATGTGCTCGTGGTGGGTGCCGGTAGTGCGGGGTCGATTGTGGCAGAACGCCTCTCGGCGGACCCGGCGTGCACGGTGACAGTGTTGGAGGCCGGCGTCGGGTTGTCCGATCCGGTGTTGGCTGCCAAGGTGGCCGACGCCTCGCTGTTGCCGATCGATACCGCCAGCCCGTTGGTGCGGCGCTATGTCGCGCAGTTGACCGGCCACCCGGGCGCCGCGATGACGATAGTGCGCGGCGCGACCATCGGCGGCTCCGGCGCGGTCAACGGCGGCTATTTCTGCCGGGGGCTGCCCGGCGACCTCGACAGCGACCTATTCGGCTGGTCGTGGCCCGAGGTGCTGGAATCCTTTCGTGCCATCGAGACCGACCTGGACTTCGGCGGTGACCAACACGGCGACCGCGGTCCGATACCCGTTCGGCGTACCCGTGAAATGTGCCAAGGCACAGTGCGATTCATTGACGCGGCGGAGCGAGCGGGGTTCGGCTGGGTCGCGGACCTCAACGATGCCGCTGCCGCAGCCGGGCCCGGAGTGGGCGCGGTGCCGCTGAACGTGGTCGACGGGGTACGCACCGGACCGGGGGCCGCCTATCTGCTCCCGGCATTGCCGCGGACCAACCTGACGCTGCTCACCGGGGTGGCGGCGTTCGGCGTCGACATCGTGGGGGAGCGGGCCGTGGCGGTACGCGCGCTGGGCCCGGACGGTCCGCTGCGCCTGACGGCGGACCGAATCATATTGTGTGCCGGCGCGATAGGGTCGGCGCACCTGTTGATGCTGTCCGGTATCGGTGAGGAGGCGATGTTGCGGCACGTCGGCGTCGCCGTGCGATCGGTGCTGCCGGTCGGGGCGAGCTGTGCCGATCACCCGGAATGGCTGGTGACGCCGGACTGGCAGGGGACGCCGGGACGTCCGCCGTTGGAGGCGGTGCTGTACCACGATGATCTCGAAATCCGGCCCTACACCGCCGGTTTCGCCGGAATGGTCGGCGACCATGCGCCCGGGGAGCCGCCGCGCGTCGGCGTGGCATTGATGTCGCCGCGGGCGCGGGGGCGGCTGACACTGGTATCGGCGGACCCGCGGGTGGCGCCCCGTATCGAACTCCGCTACGACAGCGAGCCAGCCGACTTGGCGGCGCTCCGGGCCGGGGTGGAGCTCGTCGGGGCCATGCTGGGCGTGAAAGTCGATGCCGCGGCGCCGCACTGGTCGACGTCCCAACACCTGTGCGGCAGTGCCCCGATGGGCCGGGCCGACGACGCGTCCGCGGTGCTCGATGCGCAATGCCGGGTGCGCGGCATCGAGGGGCTGTGGGTGATCGACGGCTCAGCGCTGTCCCGGGTGCCCGGCCGCGGCCCGCATGCGACGATCGCGATGCTGGCGCATCGCGCGTCGGGCTTGATCGGCGGTCAGGCCCGCAGCCGGTAACGGATGGGCAGGTGCTTGACGCCGCCGACGAATGTCGTCGAGATCAGCTGCGGCTCACCGGTCAACTCGATGGCGTCGAGCCGGGGGATGAGTTCACGGAAGAAGCTGTCGATCTCCATTCGGGCCAGCGCGGACGCCACGCAGAAGTGCACACCGTAGCCGAACGACAGGTGCTTGTTCGGGT
>CAYNJD010000547.1:0-1821 GCA_964397355.1 uncultured Mycobacterium sp.
TGGGCGCTCATCCCGGAGCGGGCGTTCGGGTCATCACGACGAACGTGGCCTTCGCCAACCCGTCGGGTGGCCATTCCGTGCACCACGTCGAATGGCCGCCCGTCGTATTCCGGCTGGGATTTGATGAACGCCACGCGCTCGGCGATCTGCTCCGGCGGCGTCAGGAAACTCCACCATCCCGAAGCGAACTTCGCGGCGCGGCGCAGCGCCGCGTCCGCGTCACCGCCGACCCAGATCGGAAGGTGGGGTTTTTGCACGGGTTTCGGTTCGAAGGCCACGTCGTGGAAGGAGACGTAGCGACCGTCGAAGCGCGGTGATTGGCTGGTCCAGAGCTCGATGATGGCCGCCAGGTACTCGTCGGCGATGCGGCCGCGCTCGGTGAACGGGACACCGAGGGCGTCGAACTCTCCCGCCAGCCATCCCACCCCGAAGGTGACCATCATGCGGCCGCCGCTGAGCCAGTCGGCGGTGGCCAGTGCCTTGGCCAGCACAATCGGCTGGTGCAGCGGCAGCACGGTGATGCAGGAGTTGACCTTGATCCGTTCCGTCGCACCGGCGATGTAGGCCTGCGCGGCCGTCGACTGGAAATAGTGCGGCCCGGACAGTTCCAGATGTTCGGCGGGGATCACGATGTGCTCCGGGACGGCGATCATGTCGTAGCCCCAGGCGTCGGCGCACTTGGCCATCCGGGTCTGATCGGCGCCGGTGACGTCGGCCTCCCACGGCTGCATCATCGCCTTCAACCGCATCATGTGCGGCAGACCGAACGCCAGCTTCATCCGCGCGACTCTACAACAGTAGAGCCGTCACGGATTAGACTTCGGCTCAACCATGCGACGAAAGCCCAACCCGGATCAGCGCCGGCGTGACCTGTGCGACGCCGCGATCCGGCTGCTTGCCGACGACGGCATCAAAGGGGTCAGCCATCTCAAGGTGGACCGCACGGCCGGTGTTGCCGACGGCACCACATCGTTTTACTTCCGCACCCGCTCGGCGCTGCTGCAGGCGGTCGCGGTCCGGGTCTCCGAGCTGGACCTCAAGGACCTGACCGCGGCGACCGACGACGGGCGACCTGACCCGCAGCAACCGTCGGGGTTGGCCACCCTGGTGATGCGATCGGCCCGCGGAACGCGACTGGCCCGCACCAAGGCCCGCCAGGAGCTCGCGCTGCAAGCCGTCCGGGACCCGCTGGTCGACGCGGCGTTTCGCACCTACAGCGATCGGTTCCTGGCGTTGATCCGGGATGCGGTGCTGCGACTGCAGCACGATCAGCCCGACCAGGCACTCGCCGACCGGCAGGCGTACGTGGTGATGATGTTCCTCAGCGGAGTGCTGCAGGCGTTCGCCGGCGGTGACCGCAGAATCCGCAGCGCAGCAGAGCTCGACGCGCTCATCTCGGGCATCGTGGCCGGAGTCGGCTCTTCCGCCGCTCTACATTAATAGAGTAGCGTGGCCAGGCAACAGGAAGGATCTGCGATGACTGCGGTGCAAGGTGATTCGGGTGTGCTGGCCGGCGAGCAACGGATGCTCGTGGACGGCGAGCTGGTCGAGACAGCCAGTGGCGCGACGTTCGACGTGGTGCACCCCGCCAGTGAGCAGGTGGCCGGGACCGCCACCGACGGCACGGTCGAGGACATGGAACGCGCGGTCGGCGCGGCGCGCCGGGCGTTCGACGACGGTGACTGGGCTCGCGATGTGGACTTCCGCTTCCACTGCCTGATGCAGCTGCACACCGCGCTGCAGGAAGAGCAGGAGCGGCTGCGCCGGATCCTGATCACCGAGGTGGGCTGCCCGGTCACGGTCACCGGCAGCCAGATCGAG
>CAYNJD010000548.1:0-1820 GCA_964397355.1 uncultured Mycobacterium sp.
TGGAGAAATGCTGCATCACGCCGGGCAGATCACAGAACCGGATGTCGACGTACTCGACCGACTCGTCGGCGACGAGCTTGAATATATCGCCGGCCACAGTGGTCTCCTTTGCGCGCGGACAGCCGAACGATAGGTAGCCCAGATTTCTGGGACATCATCCGATTATTGCGCTGACGTAAACACCGGCCACACCGGTCAACCGCCGTTGCGCGGGTAGCACGCCGTGCCGGTCGGGGTATATCGTGGCGTTGCCTGTGAGTAAATTCAGGTAGGAACCGCCCGTTCAACGTCGCACGGACCAATCTGCTTGATCGCTCGTCGCTGCCAGACGAAGCGACGTTGGAAGTGCGAAGGACCAGGTGGTGATGGCACCCAGCCGGATCGGGCTGTACAACCCCGCGTTCGAACATGACGCGTGCGGGGTCGCCATGGTGGTAGACATCCACGGCCGGCGCAGCCGAGACATTGTCGACAAGTCGATCACCGCGCTGCTCAACCTCGAACACCGCGGCGCTGCCGGTGCCGAGCCGCACAGTGGCGACGGCGCCGGGATCCTGATCCAGGTGCCCGACCAATTTCTGCGCGCGGTCACCGATTTCGACCTGCCCGCCGAGGGCTGCTACGCCACCGGCATCGCGTTCCTACCGCAGTCGGCCAAGGACGCCGCAGCGGCCTGCGCAGGTGTGGAGAAGATCGTCGAGGCCGAGGGGCTGCAGGTGCTCGGCTGGCGCGATGTGCCGGTCGACGACTCGTCGCTGGGAGCGTTGGCCCGGGATGCGATGCCGACCTTCCGGCAGCTGTTCATCGCCGGGGCGTCCGGTATGGCCCTGGAACGACGCGCCTACGTGATCCGCAAACGCGCCGAGCACGAGTTGGGCAGCAAGGGCCCCGGCCAGGACGGACCGGGGCGAGAGACCGTGTACTTCCCAAGCCTTTCCGGTGCGACCATGGTCTACAAGGGCATGCTGACCACCCCGCAGCTCAAGGCGTTCTACCCGGACCTGGCCGACGAGCGGCTGCAAAGTGCGCTGGGACTGGTGCATTCCCGCTTCTCCACCAACACCTTTCCGTCGTGGCCGCTGGCGCATCCGTTCCGGCGCATCGCCCACAACGGCGAGATCAACACCGTCACCGGCAATGAGAACTGGATGCGGGCGCGGGAGGCACTGATCCACACCGATGTCTTCGGCGATCAGGGCGCCGTAACCGCGGGAAACACCGCCGAGAAGCTGTTCCCGATCTGCACGCCGGGCGCCTCGGACACTGCCCGGTTCGACGAGGTGCTCGAGCTGCTGCATCTGGGCGGCCGCAGCCTGCCGCACGCGGTGTTGATGATGATCCCGGAGGCCTGGGAGCGCCACGAGAGCATGGATGCGCCCACCCGGGCCTTTTATGAGTACCACGACTCGCTGATGGAGCCGTGGGACGGCCCGGCGTCGATGACCTTCACCGACGGCACCGTGGTGGGCGCGGTGCTCGATCGCAACGGGCTGCGGCCGTCGCGGATCTGGGTCACCGACGACGGGCTGGTGGTGATGGCGTCCGAAGCCGGGGTGCTCGACCTGGATCCGGCCACCGTGGTGCACCGGCAACGGCTGCGGCCCGGCCGGATGTTCCTGGTGGACACCGCCGCCGGACGCATCATCTCCGACGATGAGATCAAGGCGACGCTGGCGGCCGAGCACCCCTACCAGCAGTGGATCGACGAGGCCCTGATCGGCATCGACGAGCTGCCGCCCGGTGACGCCGCGCGCATGGAGCACCACCGGATCCTGTTGCGCCAGCAGGTGTTCGGCTACACCTACGAGGAACTCAACCTG
>CAYNJD010000549.1:0-1820 GCA_964397355.1 uncultured Mycobacterium sp.
AGCTCGGCGTACTCGGGGTGGTCGGCGAGCATCAGGGTGAACTCGTCGGCGACGATGAACAGCGTCGGGATCGGGGCCAGATCGTGGCCCGCCGCGATCGCGGCCTCGTACTCGGTCACCGAGTTGAACGCGCTGCCCTGCACCTGGCGGCCGGCCTCACGCAGCAGCAGCTCGCGCCGGGCCACCTCGCCGCGCAGCGTGTCGGCGAACCGGTCGGCCAGCGACTTCTTCTCCGCCATGTTGGAGATGACCGCGACGACCTGCGGGAAGTGCCGGAAGATGTCGGCGCCGGCCTCGCCCTTGAAGTCGGCGTAGATCACGATCAGCCGGTCGGCCGAGTGCGTCGTGAGCAGCGACAGCAGGATCGACATCAGCGTCTGCGACTTGCCCGAGCCGGTCATGCCGATCATCAGGCCGTGCGGGCCCATACCGCCCTCGGCCTCGTCCTTGAGGTCGAAGATCAGCGGCTCACCGGTCGCGGTGACCCCGATCGGAACCCGCAGTTCCTCGTCGCGGGTCCGCGGCGCCCACAGCGCGGGCACGTCGAGCCGGGAGGCGTCGGGGATGCCCAGCAGCGTGGTGAAGGTGGCGCCGCGGGTGCCGGCCGACCGCAGCCCGGCGTGGGTGGGGTTGGAGTCCCAGCGCGACAGCCGCCGCGCCAGGTGGGCGGCGTCATCGGCGGCAAGAGCGTCGGCCTCATCCACCCAGCGCTGCCAGCCGCCGGTCTGCCAGCGGTCGATGAACGCGCCGTCGCCCCCGCTGATGCGCAGGATCGGCCGCTCCGGGTCGGAGTACTGTTCGCGGTTCGGTGCGGTGGTGCTGCGCTGCACGATGGTGACCCCGGCGCGCGCCGCCCCCAGCGGCGAGGCGGCCAGGTCGAAGTCCGGGTCGTCGATGATCACCAGCAGATGCCGCGCCGTCTCGGCGGGCCCGCCGGTGAAGGCCGGGCGGTCGGCCAGCACCGGGGCCAGCAGCGCGGCCAGCTCCTCGGCGCTGGTCGCCAGGTAGCGGGCCGGGCCGACACCGTCGACGGCGCCGGCGATGTCGACGTGCGGCAGCCACTTCAGCCACGCCCAGTCCGGGCTCTCCAGGTCGGGCGAGGCCAGCGCCACTCCGAGCATGGTCGGGTCGTGCCAGGTGACGGCCTGGGCGACCCAGGCCCGCACCGCGGCGCGCACCTCGTCGGTGCCACCGTCGCCCTCGGCCAGCACGGTGATGCGGGACACCTTGGTCAGGTCCAGCCCGACGGGCACGTCGCGCACCGTGCGCTGGGTGTCGAGCAGGCTGCGTAACGCACTGTGCGACACCGGTTCCAGGTCGATCTCGTCGGCGGTGTCGGTGACCCGGACCGCACTGGCCAGCGGCACCGAATGCCGCCCGGTGCGCACCACCAGGAAGTCGTCGTCGTGCGGGTCGCGCTCCCATTGGCGACGCGAGCCCGGGACGGTGGCCAGCTCGGCCGGCTCCGGGTGGGACCACTCCGCGGCGGCCCGCTGCTTGGCTGCGGCGCCGCGGATGTTGTCGCGTACCACCGACAGGTAGCGCAGGTAGTCGGCCCGCTCGGCGTCGACCTCGACGGTGCGGGCCTTCTTGTCGCCGCCGCGGTAGATACCGGCCGCGGCCACCAGCAGGGCGAACGGGAAGAACAGCATCACCGGGGAGATCAGCCGCATTCCGGTGGCGACCATCGCGATCACCATGCCGACGATCAGGATGACGATCACCACCGGCAGCGCCCGCTGCAAGAACGATGCCGGCACCACCCGCGGCAATTCCGGCGGCGGCTCGATGGTGATGGTGCCCTTGTCGGTGGGCGGCGC
>CAYNJD010000550.1:0-1814 GCA_964397355.1 uncultured Mycobacterium sp.
ACGATCTTCGCGTTCCCGGTGTTCGGGTTCGGCGTGATCTTCGGCGCGATCTGGGCCGAAGGGGCCTGGGGACGCTATTGGGGCTGGGACCCCAAGGAGACGGTCTCGTTCGTCGCCTGGATCATCTACGCCGCCTACCTGCATGCCAGGTCGACGGCCGGGTGGCGAGACTACAAGGCCGCCTGGATCAACGTCGTCGGCTTCGTGGCGATGATCTTCAACCTGTTCTTCGTCAACCTGGTGACCGTGGGACTGCACTCCTATGCCGGGGTCGGCTAATACTGCTGACAGATACGCTTAACGGCGCTGCGCTACCCTGCGCTTACGTCCAACGACTCGACCCAACCACCGTGATGGGGGAGATACCAGTGTCCGACCATGCACCGGGTGATGCCACCCAGGGCCATGACATGACGGATCATCCGACCACCCAGTTCCGGCCGTATCAGCAGGTCAGCGGGGCAGACGAGGCAGCCGGGAGCAACCCGGACAGCGGATCGTTCCAGCAGCAGGGCGAAGCGCCCGAGACCCGGTCTTTCGGTGGTTTCCGGACCGAACGCCGGTTCTCCGAACCGCTGGACCCGTGGCCGTCGCCGACCGACACCCAAGCCCAGCAACAGCAGTGGAACCCCGGCCCCACGACCTGGGTGCCGCAGCCGATGGAGAACCCGGCGCCGGTCTACTACGGCGGCTCCCAGAGCGGTCCGCCCGCCAACAGCCAGAGCGGCGGCGGCAACGCCCCGTACCGTCCGGCCGAGCCCATCGCGCCGTTCTCGGATCTGTCCACCACGTCGCTGTTGCGGCAGGTCAAGCCGCCGCCGACCTCCGGCTGGCGCCGGCTGCTGTATGTGTTGTCCGGCCAGTTGATCAACGTCGGGGAGAGCCCGCGCACCACCCGCTACAACGACCTGGTGGTGCAGGTCAACCGGCCGCTGCAGGGCTGTCACCGGATCGCGGTGCTGTCACTGAAGGGCGGCGTCGGCAAGACCACCATCACCGCGACGCTGGGCGCCACGTTCGCCTCCATCCGCGGTGACCGGGTGGTGGCCGTGGACGCCAACCCCGACCGCGGCACGCTGAGCCAGAAGGTGCCGATGGAGACCCCCGCCACGGTGCGCCACCTGCTGCGCGACGCCGACGGCATTCAGCGCTACAGCGACGTGCGCAGCTACACCAATCAGGGCCCCAGCCGGCTGGAGGTGCTGGCATCCGAGAGCGACCCGGCGGTGTCGGAGGCGTTCAGCGCCGAGGACTACGCCAGCACGCTGCAGGTGCTGGAGCGCTTCTACAGCCTGGTCCTCACCGACTGCGGCACCGGGCTGATGCACTCGGCGATGTCGGCGGTGCTGGCCACGGCCGACACCATGATCGTGGTCAGCTCCGGCTCGGTCGACGGCGCGCGCAGTGCGTCGGCGACGCTGGACTGGCTGGACGCGCACGGCCACGAGGAGCTGGTGCGCAACTCGATCGCGGTCATCAACGCGGTGCGGCCGCGGTCGGGCAAGGTCGACATGCAGAAGGTCGTCGACCACTTCTCGCGGCGGTGCCGTGCGGTGCGGTTGGTGCCGTTCGACCCGCATCTGGAGGAGGGCGCCGAGATCGACCTGATGCGGCTCAAGCGGGAGACCCGCGAGGCACTGGTCGAGCTGGCTGCCGTGGTCGCCGAAGCGTTCCCGGGCGACGACCGGTTCAACCAGCACTTCGTGTAGCGCCGGCCGGTCGGGGGTTGGCGGCCGTTACGGCTGGTTATCGCCGTGGCTGAGCTGCCACAGGAAATCCGGGTCGTCGTCCGGCCCGATCACCCGGGTCTTCGG
>CAYNJD010000551.1:0-1813 GCA_964397355.1 uncultured Mycobacterium sp.
GCAACCGCCCGGTCTGATCCTCCGGCAAGCCGCTGGTCGCCAGGATGTGGTCGACCGCGTGCTTGACCCCCGCCAGCGTGGGCTGGTCGTTCATGAACGCGCAGACCTCACCGCCGTGCTCGTCGACGTAGCCGCTGATCGCGTCGCCGCTGCTGCGGGCCGGTACGGCGAGCAGCACGGCGAGCGGCAGCGCGCACAGCACGACGGCCGGCCACGACAGCTTCCTCATTCCTGCTCCCCCAACTTCGTCTGCCCGGCAAGTGAACCGCAGTCCGCCGAACACGCGGCAACCGTTGCGTGACTATTTCCCGAACTCGTCGTGCACAAACACGAGTTATCCGAAGAACGCCGCCGCGTCGTCGTAACGGCTCTGCGGCACCACCTTGAGCTGGCGCACCGCGTCGGCCAGCTCCACCCGGCCGATCTCCTGCCCGCGCAGCGATACCATCATGCCGTACTCGCCGGCGTGCGCGGCGTCGGCGGCGTTGACGCCGAACCGGGTGGCCAGCACCCGGTCGTAGGCGGTCGGGGTTCCACCGCGCTGCACATGCCCGAGCACGGTGGTGCGCACTTCCTTCTTCACGCGCTGCTCGATCTCGACGGCCAGCTGGGCGGCCACGCCGGTGAATCGCTCGTGGCCGAACTCGTCGATACCGCCGGCCCGCAGCTCCATCGACCCGGCGGCGGGTTTGGCCCCTTCGGCGACGACGCAGATGAAGTGCGATGAACCGTGCTGGAAGCGCTGTTTGACCAGCCGGCACACCTCCTCGACGTCGAACGGCTGCTCGGGGATCAGCGTCATGTGCGCACCGGTGGCCAGACCGGCGTTGAGTGCGATCCAGCCGGCATGGCGTCCCATCACCTCGACCAGCATCACCCGTTGGTGGGATTCGGCGGTGGAGTGCAGCCGGTCGATGGCGTCGGTGGCGACCTGCAGCGCGGTGTCGTGACCGAACGTGACATCCGTGCAGTCGATGTCGTTGTCGATGGTCTTGGGCACGCCGATCACCGGGACGTTCTCCTGGGAGAGCCAGTGCGCCGCGGTCAGCGTGCCTTCCCCGCCGATCGGGATGAGCACATCGATGCCGTTGTCATCGAGGGTCGCTTTGACCTGGTCCAGGCCGGCGCGCAGCTTGTCGGGATTGACCCGGGCGGTGCCGAGCATGGTGCCGCCCTTGGCCAGCAGCCGGTCGTTGCGGTCATCATTGGCCAGCTGGATGCGCCGGTTCTCCAGCAGCCCGCGCCAGCCGTCCTGAAAGCCGACCACCGTCGAGCCGTAGCGGGAGTCGCAGGTGCGCACCACCGCCCTGATCACCGCGTTCAGTCCGGGACAGTCACCGCCGCCGGTGAGGACTCCGATCCGCATGGTGCCCATCTTGCCGGGTCGTCCACCCCGAGGCTGTAGTTAGCGCGGTCTGCACTCGAACTTTTCCTCGCTAACAGCAGGCTCGGCGAGTCAAATGGCGGCAGCCAGCTCGCCGCGGGCGGCCTCGTACGCCGCGCCCACCCGGTAGAGCCGGTCGTCGGCCAGCGCCGGCGCCATGATCTGCAGGCCGACCGGAAGCCCGTCGTCGGCCGAGAGCCCGGATGGCACCGACATGCCGCAGTGCCCGGCCAGGTTCAGCGGCAGCGTGCACAGGTCGAACAGGTACATCGCCAACGGGTCGTCGACCTTCTCCCCCAGCCGGAACGCCGTCGTCGGCGTCGTGGGTGAGATCAGCACGTCGACGGACTCATACGCCTTGTCCAAGTCGCGGGCGATCAGGGTGCGCACCTTCTGCGCCTGGTTGTAGTAGGCGTCGTAGTAGCCGGC
>CAYNJD010000552.1:0-1813 GCA_964397355.1 uncultured Mycobacterium sp.
CCAGGCCCAGCAGCCGCTCCCCCGGGTTCATCAGGGCCTGCAGCACCGCGGCGTTCGCCTGGGCGCCGGAGTGCGGCTGCACATTGGCGAACTCGGCGCCGAACAGCTCCTTGGCACGGTCTCGGGCGATGTTCTCCACCACGTCGACGTGCTCGCAGCCGCCGTAGTAGCGCCGTCCCGGCAGACCCTCGGCGTACTTGTTGGTCAGCACGCTGCCGTGGGCCTGCAGCACCGCCCGCGGCACGAAGTTCTCCGACGCGATCATCTCCAGGGTGTCGCGCTGGCGCCCGAGCTCCTTGTCGAGCAGCTCGGCGATGTCGGGGTCGAGTTCGGCCAACGGCGTCGCCATCGTTGATGCGGGGCGGGTATGAGGTGCGGCAGTCACGCGGGCCAGTCTATAGAGCCAGCTCGTCCCGCAGCGCCGACGGGATCAGCGGCTCGTCGAGCAGCCGCCCGAACCGCTGGGTGAGGCTCACCCCGGACGGTCGGGCGTCCAGCCAGCCGCGCAGCAGCCGGTAGCCCTCCACATAGGTCGAGGTGTAGGCCCGCCACAGTGGCGAGGACAGGAACCGCAGCATCTGGCGGGCGCGATCGTCGGTGACCAGCAGCCAGCGACGCAGGTAGTCGGCCACCTCGTCGGTGTCACGGTGCTCGTCGTGCAGCATCAGCGCCGCGTCCTGCCGCACATCGGCCAGCGCCGCGGTGGCCCCGGAGACCGCTTCGGCCCGGTCACCGTCGAACCGCAGCCCCAGGTCGGCGTAGATCTCCGCGGCCCAGCCGCCCCAGCCGGGCCCGACCGCGGCGTACAGCGCCAGGTCCGCCAGGCCCTCGGCCATCAGGCACTGCGGGGTGTTGACCAGGAAGACGGTCTGCTCGGCCTGACCCAGTCCGACGACCAGGCCGGCCTCCTTGCGGCAGTGCTCGGTGTGATGGCCCGGGTAGGACTCGTGGGCGACCAGCCTCGGCAGATTCGACATCAGCTGCTTGAGGTCGGCGTTGACGGCGACCGTGGAGCGATAGTCGCCGAGGTAGTAGTTGAACCCGGACCACGGCTTGTCGGTCACCACCTCATAGGTGATGGTCTCGGCCTCCGGCAGCGGAAAGTCGGCGCGCACCCGGTCCCGCAGCGCCGAGGAGAACGCATGGATGCAGGCTTCGAGCCGCTCCGGCGGGATCTCCTCGGCCCGCCGATGTGCGGCCATCCGGTCGGCCAGCGAGCCGGTGCCGCCCAGCGCCTCGTCCAGCCGGGCGTGCGCCGTCCGGTAGCGGTCGGTGTCGCCCTTGACGATGTCGACGTCGAAGTAGTCGCGGACCTCGTCGACGAAGCCGACCTGCTCCCCGGCGAACTTGCGGCCCGCGCAGGCCAGCGCCCGCAGGTGCACCCGCAGGTAGTCCGCACGCGCCGATTCGAGTCCGCCGGGCAGCGCCGCGATCAGCTTTTCGGCCTGACGGGCCAGGTCGGCGGGGTCGGGCACGGGTTCGTCGGCCACCAGGCGTGGCAGCGCGGGATCTCCGGTGAAGGCGTCGACGTACCCCGGCTCGATCCGGTCGAAGCGCAGACCGAGCAGCAGGTATTCACGGATCAATGCGGCGGGCTCCATACCCGATCAGGCTAACCGTCACACCTGCTGCAAGACTGTATGGTCATGCGGCGGCTTAGCGAGCCGAGTCCCTACGTGGAGTTCGACCGACGTCAATGGCGGACACTGCGCATGTCGACACCGATGCCGCTGAGCGAAGAAGAGGTCGTGGCGCTGCGCGGCCTCGGCGAGCAGGTCGACCTGCTCGAGGTCGAAGAGGTCTATCTGCCGCT
>CAYNJD010000553.1:0-1811 GCA_964397355.1 uncultured Mycobacterium sp.
GCACCCGCAGGGCGGCGAACACGCGGTCGTAGAAGCCGTCCTCACCGAGCAGCTTCGCGTGCACGATCCGCAGGAAGTCGCCGGACTGGGCGCCCTGGATGATCCGGTGGTCGTAGGTGGAGGTCAGGGTGAGCACCTTGGAGATGCCCAACCGGGAGACGGTCTCCAGCGAGGCGCCCTGGAACTCGGCCGGATAGGTCATCGCGCCCACGCCGATGATCGTGCCCTGACCGGACATCAGCCGGGGCACCGAGTGCACGGTGCCGATGGTGCCGGGGTTGGTCAGCGAGATCGTCACACCGGAGAAGTCCTCGGCGGTCAGCTTGCCGTCGCGGGCGCGCCGCACGATGTCCTCGTAGGCGGCGACGAACTGCGCGAACCGCAGCGATTCGGCGCCCTTGATGGCGGCCACCACCAGGGAGCGCTTGCCGCCGGCGCCCTGCAGGTCGATCGCCAGCCCCAGGTTGGTGTGCGCCGGTGTGACAGCGTTCGGTTTGCCGTCGACCTCGGCGAAGTGCCGGTTCATGTTGGGGAACTGCTTGACGGCCTGCACGATCGCGTAGCCCAGCAGGTGGGTGAAGGAGATCTTGCCGCCGCGCGTCCGCTTGAGCTGGTTGTTGATGACGATGCGGTTGTCGATCATCAGCTTGGCCGGCACGGCGCGCACGCTGGTGGCCGTCGGCACCTCCAGCGAACTCGACATGTTCTTGACCACCGCCGCCGCCGCGCCGCGTAACACCTGCACCTCGTCGCCGTCGGCCGGAGCGGGGGCGCTGGATTTCGGCTTGGCCGGGGCGGCCTGCTTGGGTGCCGGTTCGGCGGGCCGGGACTTGGGCGCCGCGGCAGCCGGTGCCGCGGGGGCGGGGTTCGCGGCGGCCGGCGCGGCCTTCGATTCCGCCGGTGAGGCCGCGGCAGCGCCGTCGCCGCCGGATTCATGCGGCGATCCCAGCCTCGCCTCTCCTCCGTCGAGCCTCGCTGAATCGCCGGGCCGGTAGTCGACCAGGAACTCGTGCCAGCTCGGATCCACCGACGACGGATCGTCGCGGAATTTGCGGTACATCTCCTCGACTAGCCATTCGTTCTGACCGAAGGGTGAACTCATACCGCTCACGACTGCTGCTCGCCTCGATTCCTGGTCGCTCCGGCGAGGCATGTACGCCACGCCCACCTGCTCATAAAGGCTAGCCCCTCCCGGCTATTCCGCCAGGCTCGCCGCCAAATGTCTTTCGGCCCTGATCAGGGCGAGGTCTAGGCCGAGCTGGCATCGTCGTCGGGCAGCGCCGGCAACAGGTGCAAGTTGACCGGCCAGCGGTCGGCGGGGGTGCCGAATGCCTTGCGGGCGTTCCCGATGATCTTCTTGCCCATCATCCGGTTGCCGATCGCCCCGACCAGCGCCCCCAGGCCGACCGGCAACAGCTTGCCGAACGCCAGCGCCCCCCGGCGCAGCGTGAAGCGCTTGACGAAGTAGCGCAGCAACCGCGAGTTCAACTCCGACACCGCCGGCAACGGCAGTGCCGCCGCCCCCTCGGTCAGCCAGGCACCGCTGGTGCGGCCCCCGCCCAGCAGGTCGGCCATCGCACCCTTGCCCCGGTCGCCGACCAGCACCGACAGCACCAGGGCGCGACGCCGCTCCCGGTTGTCGACGGGGATGCCGTGCACCTCGGCGACGCAGAGCACGAAGAACGCGGTGGCCTCCAGAAAGACCGCGGTCTCCCCGGCGACCGCCGACAGTGCCAGCAGCGTGCCGATCGCCGGTACCGCCGCGGTGGCCCCCACCGCGGCGCCGCTGGCCGTCACCGCCGCCAGGTAGC
>CAYNJD010000554.1:0-1809 GCA_964397355.1 uncultured Mycobacterium sp.
TGAGCTGCCACAGGAAATCCGGGTCGTCGTCCGGCCCGATCACCCGGGTCTTCGGCCGCGCACGGGCGGTGCGCAGCAGGATGTAGACCAGGGTCCCCAGGGCCAGGGCGAGGAGCAGGTAAAGCACTCGCGACACCTCCTGGCGCCGAATATACCGTTAGCTGCGGCGGGCCTTCGCCGCAGCGACAGTAGGCTGGATGACCGTGACGACAGGTCGGGCCCCGGTGGGCCGTGCGGTAGTCGATGTGGCGGTGTACGCGGCGGCGCGGCTGGCACTGGTGGTCGTGCTGAGCGCGGTGATCTACGGGCTCGGACGGCTGGTCGGGCTGAGCGACTTCCCGCCGATCATCGCGGTGCTGTTTGCGCTGATTATCGCGCTGCCGCTGGGGATGTGGGTCTTCACTCCGCTGCGTAAGCGGGCCACCGCCAGCCTGGCCGTGGCCGGTGAACGTCGGCGCCGCGAGCGCGAGGACCTGCAGGCCCGGCTGCGCGGGGAGTGACCCCGTTGCGCTGACTCAGCGGGTATGGCGTCAAAGTGCGAGTGTGCTGCGCCGTGGACGCTGAATCAACGCAGCGCCAGGCCCAGCGCCAGTGCCTCGGCGAGCGCCCACACCAGCATCGCCAGCCCGGTGTCGCGCAGCACCGGGATCAGCGCGGCGCCGCCCAGCCCGGAGCGCACCGGGGCAGCGGCCCGCAGCGCCAGCGGGATGGCGATGAAGCCCGCCGCGCACCATGGGGTGGCCCGCATCAGCGCCAGCGTCAGCACCCCGGCCAGCGCCACCAGCAGCTGGAACAACACCCGGGTGCGGGCATCGCCGAGCCGCACCGCCAGCGTGATCTTGCCGGCCGGCCCGTCGGTGGCGATGTCGCGCAGATTGTTGGCCACCAGCACCGCCGACGACAGCGCACCGACACCGACCGCCAGCGCAGCACCGACCCAGTCCACCCGCAACGCCTGGGTGTACTGGGTGCCCAGCACCGCGACCAGCCCGAAGAACACGAACACCGCGATCTCGCCGAACCCGGCGTAGCCGTAGGGCCGCGACCCGCCGGTGTACAGCCACGCACCGGCGATGCAGGCCGCGCCCACGGCCAGCAGCCACGGGGCGCTGAGCAGCGCCAGCACCAGACCGGCCACCGCGGCCACGCTCAGCGCGACGACCGCCGCCGCCAGCACCGCGCGCGGGGCGGCCAGCTTCGATCCCACCAGCCGCATCGGGCCGGTGCGGTCGTCATCGGTGCCGCGGATGCCGTCGGAGTAGTCGTTGGCGAAGTTCACCCCGATGATCAGCGCCACCGCGACGGTCAGCGCCAGCAGCGCCTTCCACCACACCGCCGCGCCCAGCCAGGCCGCCGCGCCGGTTCCGGCGATCACCGGCGCGATCGCATTGGGCAGAGTCCGGGGACGTGCACCGGAGATCCATTGTGCAAAGCTGGCCTTCTCGGACATGGGCACGATCCTTGCATGCGGGAGGAGCAGAACTTGCTGGGCGTGATCGGCGGTAGCGGCTTTTACTCGTTCTTCGGCGACGACGCGCGCCGCGTGCCGTGCGACACCCCCTACGGGGCGCCGAGCGGGGAGATCACCGTCGGCACCGTCGGCGGCCACGAAGTCGCGTTCCTGCCGCGGCACGGCGAACGGCACGAGTACTCGGCCCACACGGTGCCCTACCGGGCCAACATGTGGGCGTTGCGGGCGCTGGGGGTGCGGCGGATCCTCGCGCCGTGCGCGGTCGGCAGCCTGACCCCCGAACTGCCTCCCGGATCGGTGGTGGTGCCCGATCAGCTGGTGGACCGCACCCGCGGCCG
>CAYNJD010000555.1:0-1808 GCA_964397355.1 uncultured Mycobacterium sp.
TTGGATTTGACCTCGGCGATCTGGCGGCCCACCCACACCTCCTGCAGCCGGGCCAGCACCCCGCCGATGTAGCGGGGCAGCTTGTCGTCATCGACCCGGATCGACTCCACGCTCAACTCGTGGATGAGCCCGGTGGTCAGCGGCGAGACCGTCTGTTCGCGCACCGATTCGATCCACTGCGCGCCCGCCGCGGCAGCGCCGGGGCCACCGGCTCCCCCGGCCGCGTCGATCGCCGAGCGCACCGCCGCGTAGCCGGGGTGGGTGAAACTCTCCACCGTCAGGCTGTCGAACGCCGGCCCGGCCAGCGCCGGGAACTGCAGCGCCGCCTTGAGCGCCTCCCGCTGCGGCCACAACGTCGGATCGGCGGGGTTGGGGCGCGCGACGTCGGGCTGTTCGGCCGGCCGGCCCGACGCGCGAGCCGCCGGGCGCCCCCTGGCCTGCCCGCCGTCCTTGGCCGCGGCACGCACCCGGCCGATCACCTGCGCGACGTCGTCCCAGCCCACCCAGCCGGCCAGCTGGCGCGCGTATTCGTCGCGCAGCGTGGGGTCCTTGATCGCCGCGACCATCGGCACGCAGCGGCGCAGCGCAGCGACCCGGCCTTCGGCGTTGTCCAGGTCCATTTCGGCGAGCGCGGTGCGAACCGCGAACTCGAACAACGGGGTTCGGCGTGCCACCAGATCCCGCAGCGCTTCGTCGCCGTGTGCCAGCCGCAGATCGCAGGGGTCCATACCGTCGGCGGCCACCGCGACGAACGACTGCCCGGCCAGCTGCTGCTCGCCGTCAAGGGCTTTGAGGGCGGCTTGCCGTCCCGCCGCGTCGCCGTCGAAGACGTAGATCAACTCGCCCCGAAAGAACTTGTCGTCCATCATGAGTCGGCGCAGCATCGCCAGGTGCTCGTCGCCGAACGCGGTGCCGCACGACGCGACGGCGGTGGTCACCCCCGCCAGGTGCATCGCCATCACGTCGGTGTAACCCTCGACGACGATGGCCTGATGGCCGCGCGCGATGTCACGCTTGGCCAGGTCCAGGCCGAACAGCACGTTGGACTTCTTGTACAGCGAGGTCTCGGGGGTGTTGACGTACTTGGCTTCCATCGGGTCGTCGTCGAACAGCCGGCGGGCGCCGAACCCGATCACCTCCCCGGCCGAGGAACGGATCGGCCACAGCAGCCGGCGGTGGAACCGGTCCATCGGACCGCGACGCCCCTCGCGGGACAGGCCCGCGGCCTCCAGCTCCTTGAACTCGAAACCCTTGCGCAGCAGGTGTTTCGTCAAGCTGTCCCAACCGGACGGGGCGAATCCGCAGCCGAACCGCCGGGCGGCCTCGGCGTCGAAGTTGCGGTCGGTGAGGTACTTCCGCGCCGGTGCCGCCTCGGCGGTGCCCAGCGCCGCGGTGTAGAACTCGCTTGCCGCCGCGTTGGCGGCGATCAGCCGGCTGCGGCCGCCGCGCTCGCGCTGGATGTTGGTCGCCGACGCCCCGGTGTAGGTGATGGTGTGGCCGACCCGGTCGGCCAGCAGCTCCACCGCTTCGACGAAGCTGGCGTGTTCGATCTTCTGCACGAATGCGTAGACGTCACCGCCCTCCCCGCAACCGAAACAGTGGAACAGGCCATGGTTGGGCCGGACGTGAAACGACGGCGACTTCTCGTTGTGGAACGGGCACAGCCCCTTGAGTGAATCGGCACCGGCCCGTCTGAGCTGCACGTAGTCGCCGACGACATCTTCGATTCGGACGCGTTCGCGGATGGCGGCGATGTCGCGATCGGAGATACGGCCGGGCACCGGCTCAGTCTAGAGCGCACAGCCAGT
>CAYNJD010000556.1:0-1804 GCA_964397355.1 uncultured Mycobacterium sp.
GGTGGGGCAGATCGCCCAGCGGATGTCGTTCGGGTGGGGCTTCGCGCTCAGCGGCGGCGTGCTGCTGGTGGCGGCCCTCGCCTGGGTGCTGGCGCCGGAGACCCGGGCGCGCAGCCCGATCGGCGGGATCGGCGGCGCGACGTGGCTAGGCTCGGCTGATGGTGACGCTGGACCGGCTGGTCAACGTGATGGGCAGCTACGGGGTTCGCCTGCGGTTCTGTTCCGTCCCGCGGACGACCCGGCTGAGCAGCGTCGTGATGCACGAGGTGAACGGTGAGCGCGCTGTCGTCGGCGACGTGCTGCTGGCCGTCGGTGCCCGCTCGGTAAAGGAGGCGGTGCGCTGGGCGGTGGCCGCCAAGGCCGTCGCCGTGCTGGTGCGCGACGGCGAGGACAAGAGCGCCTTCGCCGGTGAAGGGGAGTCGCTGGCGGTCCTGGTGGTGGATCCGGCGGTGTCCTGGAGCGAACTGGCCGCCGTCGTCTACGGGCTGGTGCTCGAAGGTAGGGAGACCGAATCGGGCCGCGGCCCAACGGATCTGTTCGCGGTAGCCGACAGCCTGGCCGACGCGGTCGGCGGCGCGGTCACCGTCGAAGACCAGCTGGGCCGGGTGCTGGCCTACTCACGCGGCCAACGGCACGCCGACCCCGCGCGCTCGGCGACGATCCTGAACCGGCAGGAGGCCGGGCCGCTGCGGAAGCTGTTCGAAAAGCGCGGCGTGCTGACCCATTTGGATACCCGCGACGAACCGCTGTTCGTCGCCGCCGACCCCGAGCACGGCCTCACCGGCCGGATGGTGGTCGCGGTGCGGGCCGGCCGGGAGTTGCTGGGGGCGGTGTGGGTTGCCTGCCCGGCCCCGCTGAGCGGTCAACGGCTGACCGCCCTGGCCGACGGCGCGCGCACGGTGGCGCTGCACGTACTGCGGTCACGGGCCAGCGCGGATCTGGAACGCCAGGTCGAATCCGACTGGGTGACCCGGCTGCTCGACGGCCGAACCGATGCGGCCGACGCGGACGCGCTGGTCGCCAGGCTGGGCCTGCCGGCGGCGCCGCTGCGGGTGATCGCCGTGCACACCCGCATCGCCACCCAGCCGCACGCCGGGCTGCTGTTGGCCTTCGAGGCCGTCACCACCGGATTCGGCTGGTCGCGCCCCGGCCGCAGCGCCCTGGCCGCCAACACCGTCTACACGCTGCTGCCGGCCGAGGATGCGGGCCAGGCCCGCCAATGGGTGCGCGGGTTGCGTTCGGCGCTGCCGCGGCAGGCCAGCGTGCTGGCCGGAATCAGTGCCGTCGCCGGCGCGACCGAGCTGGCCGCGGCACGCCGGGAGGCCGAGGAGTGCCTGGCGCTGCACGAAGCCGGCCCGCCCGACAGCCCCCCGCCGGCCTACGACGAATCCTGGGACGAGGTCGTACTGCGGCGGCTGCACACCGCGGCGCGATCCGGGCGGGTGCCGGCCCGCGGGCCGGTCGCGAAACTGCGCCATCACGACGCGGCGCACGGCACGCCGTATGTGGCCACGCTGCGGGCCTGGCTGGACGCCCAGGGGGACCTGGCGCGAGCCGCCGAACGGCTGGGCGTGCACGAGAACACGGTGCGCTACCGGCTGCGCAAGATGGCCGAGGTGACGCCACTGGGGCTCGACGATCCGCGGACTCGCTTCGCTGCGATGATCGAGCTGGCGGCCGGTGAGATGTCGGAACACGACAAACACTGACGCCGTCGTTGTGTGAATCGGTCAAACCGGGTTTCCGGTGATCGCCGCATCATGGAGTCATGGGTGCGGACAGCCGGATCGAAGGCGCGCCACGG
>CAYNJD010000557.1:0-1799 GCA_964397355.1 uncultured Mycobacterium sp.
CCGGCAGAACTGCGACGCGATCGTGTCGATCCCGATGGCCGGTCCCACCGAGTCGCTGAACGCCTCGGTGGCCGCCGGTGTGGTGCTGGCCGAGATCGCCCGTCAGCGGCGGTGATCCGCTGCGCCCTCGCCACGGTGGTGGCGGTGGCGGCCGTGGGTTTCGTTTCCTCGGCATGTGCGGTTGCGCAGCCGGCGACATTCGACCTGCAGTCCCATCGAGGCGGCCGCGGTGAGACCACCGAGGAATCGCTGCGCGCCTTCGCGAAGTCAATCGAAACTGGGGTCAGCACACTGGAGTTGGACATCGTGCTGACCCGAGACAACCATCCGCTGGTATGGCACGACACGGTGATCGAGCCGGCCAAATGCTCAGACACCATTGCGGCCTCCGCCGGCGACCCCCAGTATCCGTACGTGGGCAAACGGGTGGCCGAGCTCACCCTGGCGCAGCTGCGCACGCTGGACTGCGGGCAACCGCTGCCGGAGTTCCCCGAAGCAGAAGTGCCGCGGCCCAACGTGATCGCGACGCTGCCGGAGGTCTTCGCGCTGGCAGACTCCTATCTCGCCGAGGTGCGCTACAACATCGAGACCAAGCTCGACGGGGAGAGCCCGCAGCGGATCGTCGACGTCATACTGGCGGCGGTGCGGGCTGCCGGCAAACGGGATGCGGTGGATATCCAGAGCTTCGACTGGCGCATCCTGCCGCTGGTGCGCGCCGCCGAACCGGGTATCGGGCTGGTGGCACTGTGGGAGCGGGGCGGCGACCCGATCGCTGGGGCGGTGGCGTCCGGTGCCGACACCGTGTCGCCGGACTACCTCGTGGTGGATCGGGCGTTCGTCGACCGCGCCCACGCCTCGGGGCTCAAGGTGATCCCGTGGACGGTCAACGATGCCGATGCCATGCGCGAACAGATCGCCGCCGGTGTCGACGGACTCATCACCGACTATCCGACGCGGGCGCGTCAGGTGTTGGCCGGGCTGGGCATGCCGTTGCCGCGGGCCTATGACGGCGGCTAGGTCAAAACGGCGGGGATTGTTGCGTTCGGCGATTCGCTCGGCGGCGTAGTCGGCGTAGTCGGCGTTGATGCAGCCCGCCCGATTCTGGGCGCGGGTTCGTCGGCGGGTGGGCATCATCAGTGTGCGGCCTGCCGATGCCGATGCCGGTGGCGCCCCGGCGCGTTCGGGAAGCTCGCCGGTGGGCATAACGCGGGAAACTGCAGGCGACTACCGGGGTGGGTGGTGAAGGGTCGGCCACTGGGGCTGATCCAGCGGATGGTGCCATCCGGAGACCGCCGATCCCGCCAGCCCCAAAATGTCTTCAGCAGATGATGGCAGCGGCTACCCGCCCAGCAGTCGCGCCCCGGCCCACAGCGCCAGCACCGCCACGCCCAACGTCACCGGAACCGTGCACAACCCCAGCCGGGTGTACTCGCCGACACCGGCCGGAACGCGATATCTGCGCAACACCCGGCGCCACAACAGGTTCGACAGCGAGCCGGTGTAGCTGAGATTGGGGCCGATGTTGACCCCGATCAACACCGCCAGCACCGCGACCGGGCCGCTGGGCGCCACCAGCGGCGCCAGCACCAGCGTCGCCGGCAGATTGTTGACCAGATTGGCCAGCACCGCGGCCACCGCCGCCACACCCAGCAGCGCCGGCAGCCCGGACCCGCCCGGCAGCAGCGTGGTCATTGTCTCGCCCAGCCCGCTGTCGACCACGGCCCGCACCACCACGCCGAGCGCCAGCACGAACACCAGAAAGCTCACGTTGGCCGCTCGCAGGATGCCGGCCGGCGTGC
>CAYNJD010000558.1:0-1785 GCA_964397355.1 uncultured Mycobacterium sp.
GCCGTGCAGCTCGCCTACGGCGAGATCAGCCCTCGCAAGGTCAACAAGCCGCTGACCGGTCAGTACGCCGCCGCCGGGGTCAACCCGCGCCGGCACCTGACCGAGCTGCGGCTGGACGACGAGACCGCTGCCGCCGAGTACGAGGTCGGTCAGGAGCTGACCGCCGAGATCTTCGTCGACGGCGCCTACGTCGACGTGACCGGCACCTCCAAGGGCAAGGGCTATGCCGGCACCATGAAGCGGCACGGCTTTGCCGGCCAGGGCGCCGGCCACGGCGCCCAGGCGGTGCACCGCCGGCCGGGTTCGATCGGCGGCTGCGCCACGCCCGGCCGGGTGTTCAAGGGCACCCGGATGTCGGGCCGGATGGGCAACGACCGGGTCACCACGCAGAACCTGGTGGTGCACAAGGTGGACGCCGAGAACGGCGTGCTGTTGATCAAGGGCGCCATTCCGGGACGCAACGGCGGGCTGGTTCTGGTCCGCAGCGCGATCAAAAAGGGTGAGAAGTAATGGCCGGCATCAAGATTGACGTCAAGACCCCGGACGGCAAGTCCAGCGGCTCGGTCGAGCTGCCCGCCGAGCTGTTCGACGCTCCCGCCAACATCGCGCTGATGCACCAGGTGGTGATCGCGCAGTTGGCCGCGGCCCGGCAGGGTACGCACTCGACCAAGACCCGCGGTGAGGTCAGTGGCGGTGGCCGTAAGCCGTATCGGCAGAAGGGCACCGGCCGGGCCCGTCAGGGTTCGACCCGGGCGCCGCAGTTCACCGGTGGTGGTGTGGTGCACGGCCCGAAGCCGCGCGACTACAGCCAGCGCACCCCGAAGAAGATGATCGCCGCCGCACTGCGCGGCGCGCTGTCGGACCGGGCCCGCAACGGCCGCATCCACGCGGTAACCGAACTGGTGAGCGGCCAGACCCCGTCGACCAAGAGCGCCAAGGCGTTCCTGGGCACGATCACCGACCGCAAGCAGGTGCTGGTGGTCATCGGCCGGGCCGACGAGACCGGCGCCCGCAGCGTGCGCAACCTGCCGGGGGTGCACATTCTGTCGCCGGACCAGCTCAACACCCACGATGTGCTGCGTGCCGACGACGTGGTGTTCAGCGTCGAGGCCCTGAACGCCTACATCTCCGGCAGCGCGGCGCACACCCAGGATCAGGAGGTTTCGGCCTGATGGCGACCGTCACCGACCCCCGCGACATCATCCTCGCGCCGGTCATCTCCGAGAAGTCCTACGGGCTGATCGAGGACAACGTGTACACCTTCGTGGTGCACCCCGACTCGAACAAGACGCAGATCAAGATCGCGATCGAGAAGATCTTCGCCGTCAAGGTCGCGTCGGTGAACACCGCGAACCGGCCGGGAAAGCGCAAGCGTTCCCGGGCCGGCTACGGCAAGCGCAAGGACACCAAGCGCGCCATCGTGACCCTGGCGCCCGGCAGCAAGCCGATCGACCTGTTCGCCGCACCGGCCTGACCGGAGTGAGAGAGAGACCAAAGACATGGGAATCCGCAAGTACAAGCCGACGACCCCCGGTCGTCGCGGTGCCAGCGTCTCCGATTTCGCCGAGCTCACCCGCTCCCACCCGGAGAAGTCGCTGGTCCGGCCGCTGCACGGCCGCGGCGGGCGCAACGCCCACGGCCGGATCACCACCCGGCACAAGGGCGGCGGCCACAAGCGCGCCTACCGGGTGATCGACTTCCGGCGCCACGACAAGGACGGCGTCAACGCCAAGGTCGCGCACATCGAGTACGACCCGAACCGCACCGCGCGGATCGCGCTGCTGC
>CAYNJD010000559.1:0-1784 GCA_964397355.1 uncultured Mycobacterium sp.
GGTGCAGCTCACCGCCACCACGGCGGAGAACTGGGAAAACCTGATGGACATGATCGCCGCCAACCCCGACCCGATCGGCAACGCCCTCGGTGAGCTGTCCTCTTACTACGGCGAGGTCGCCCAGAACAGCTTCGAGGCATCGGCGGCCGGTATCGAAGGCATCTGGTCCGGCATGGGTGCCGCGCGAGGCCTGGAGGAGATCCTTCCGCAGATCACGGACTTTCTCCAGCAGGGTGATTACCTCTCGGCCTGGAACCTGATCAACTGGGATCTGTTGTTCGACATGAACAACATCTTCCAGCCGCTGTTCGACCACACCGTGCGCGGCACCGGCGAGTTCGTGCCCGGCGTGTTCGGCCTCGGCGCCGACATGACCCGCGTTTTCGCCAACGTGCAGGACGTGTTCGGCGACTACAGCTTCTGGAAGAGCTCCGCCAAGTACCTGACGGAGCCGTTCCTGGGCTACATGTTCGCGGCCACGGAAGGGGCCAGCCCCGTCGAAGGTCACGAGGCGCAGGACCCGATCGACGCGTTGCTCAACGGCTACGTCACGTGGGACTCCGAAACCGGCGAAGAGACCGGCCGGTGGTGGGGCCTGCTCACCGAGCAGGGCACCTTGTCCTACTTCCTGCAGGTGCTGCCCGACAAGATCGCCGAGGCGTTGACCCTGGACCTGCCGGCCGACGACGTGGACGTCCCGGTCGACGACGTCGTTGGTGAGTCCCTCGCGACCGACGTGTTCGACGCGGACTGGCTGACCGGACTCTTCAGCTAGCCGCAACGTTGAGCCCGGGTTCGGAGAACGATTTCTGCGAACCCGGGCTCAAGTATTGTCACGGCCTGTCCCGCGCACCGCATTTCGCGTGCGAACAGGCGCGCTGGCCGCAAGGACGCAACTCTGCTCAGGCCAGCGCGAGGAACAGCTTCTCGAGTTCCTCCTCGGACAGCGGGGCGTTGCCGCTGCCGGACTCGCCGGCGATGCATTCGCGCAGCCCGCTGGCGACGATCTTGAAACCCGCCCGGTCCAGCGCCCGCGAGACCGCGGCCAGTTGGGTGACCACGTCCTTGCAGTCGCGGCCGCCTTCGATCATCGCGATGACCCCGGCGAGCTGGCCATGGGCACGGCGCAACCTGTTCAATACCGACTTGACGCATTCGTCGTCGCCAACCACCGGAACTCCTCTCGACGAGATCCCCATAATACCCTGCCGGGTATTACGCCGGCAGCGCTCAGCGTTGGGCGATCAGGTACGGCGCCAGCGTGGCGAACTTCTCACAGGTCTCCTCGAACTCCCGCTCCGGACGCGACGCGTCGATGACGCCCGCCCCGGCCCGCAGCCAGGTCCGCCCACCGCCCTCGTAGGCGGCCCGCAGCGTCAACGCGGCATCCAGCCCGCCGGCGGCCGAGAACATCACCACCGCACCGGAATACAGGCCCCTGGGGCATTCGTCGAGACGCAGGATGGCGTCGATCCCGCCGGCCTTGGGAATACCGGATGCCGTGACCGCCGGGAACAGTGCCGCCAGCGCGTCCATGCGATCCCGCGACCGGTCCAGCCGTCCGCATACCGTCGAGGCCAGGTGCTGGACGCTCCCCCGCTCGCGCACCTTCATGAAGTCGGTGACCGCGGCACTGCCGGGTTCGGCGACCTCGGCAATCTCATCCATCGAGGTGCGTACCGAGATCGCGTGCTCCACGATCTCCTTGGGGTCCGATTCCAGCTCGGCACGGACCGGCCCGTCGATCGCGGGGTCACCGGTGCGTGCCCGTGTCCCGGCCAGCG
>CAYNJD010000560.1:0-1780 GCA_964397355.1 uncultured Mycobacterium sp.
ACTCAGCCAAGCCGCGGTGTCGCCTCCAGGACTAGCGAAATTGCTCGCCCACCAAACTAGTGGGTTGGAACACGCCGCCGTCTGCAGCGCTCCGGCCAGCAGCGCCACCTCGTCGTCGGCAGCGGAGTCGTCGGCAGCGGAGTCGTCGGCAGTGGAGTCCGGGCCATCGGCCTCCTCGACGTTGGCCACCGCGGGCGGATTGTCCGGTCCGGCGGCGATGATCTTCTCCACGCGGGCCGCGCACCGCGCCAGATTGGGGCCGACCGCCGTCGCGCGCAGCTCCGTCGATGACCGACGAACGCCGTCCTTGTCCTCATACTCGCTGGTGTAGACGTTTCCGACCACGATCACGGGCAACCCCTTGCTCAGCGACGCGCCCACCCCGGTGACCAGCCTGTCCCAGCAGTTGACGGTCATGAACAGCGAGTCACCCGTCTCCCAGGTGCCGTCGGCGCCGCGCCGGCGCGAGTTGCTGGCGACCCGGAACTTGATCAGTTCGTGCTCCCCCACCCGGCGGCGGATCGGGTCGTTGGCGATGTTGCCGATGACGGTCAAGGGTGTTTCGTACATTGCGGGCTTCCTTTCTGGTTGCGGCGGGAGTGATGTTCTCGCCGGTACTGGACCCATTGAGCCCGGCGGTCCCGACAACGACGTCGGGCATCACGTCACGCGCAACGGCAACTGTGGAGGAAGTCAGAACTGGGGATAGCCACCCGAAAGTGCGCTAGATCCGCGGCTTGCCGACGGCCACCGGCGCATTCCAGTTCGAGAAGGTCATCTTCACCGAGTCGTCGGCCCCGGAGGCCAACTGCAGCTGCACCAGGTGGTGATCGCCGGTTTCCTGGACCCAGACGATGCACGAGGTCCGCTTGCCGGCGTTCAGTTGCGGCACGACCTTCTTCGCCGCCCCGGCCGAGACCTCGCCGGTGATCCGAACGGTGTGCACACCATCGATCGTCTCGCGCCCCCCGACTTCGGGGTCGACGAAGTCGGTCAGCAGATCCGCCAGTCCGGTATCCGGGCTGAGGATCGCCGCCGCGTCGTAGAAGTTGTCGGCCGGCCCGTAGTCGACCCATTGGCGAGGCGACTGCGAAACGTAGAGGTGGCCGCCGAACATCACGAACTTGACGTAGGCCGGGGCACCTCGGTACGCGATCTTGGCGTAGCCCTTGGCTGCGGGTTCCGGTACCTCGGTCACGTCGCCGTCCAGCGCCGTGATCGGCATGTTCTCGATGCTGCCGGTCACCGCCATACTCAGCCGCACGCTGTCGAGCTTCTCGGTGGCGGCGCTGCCCTCCTTGAGAATCGCCGAGGGATCCGGCAGTGGCTCGCTGGCCTTCTTCGGCGACGTCGACGTGGGCTCCGGCGCCGTCGACACCGGTGTCGACACCGCCGTGGCAAGGGCTGCTGGGACTGACGAAGGCGAGGCGCCCGATGACGACGGAAGCGACTGAGTCGACGTGGGCGAGCAACCGGCAACCAAAGCAGCGGCGGCGCTCGCAATGGTCAGGACGGTTGGGTGCCTGCGCATGCCCGCCATCGTAGAGGGCGCCCTCGGAATCGGGTGAGGCATCCGGCGCCAACGAGAACTGGGCCTCGAGTTGGTATACGTTGCTTGCGGTGGATAGCAAGGGCCAGTCCGGTAGCGGCGCACACACGGACCGCGAAACATGGGCACGTGATGACATCCGGGTCTCGAACCCGAAAGCCATGCAGCGATCGATTGCGGGCACCGCCGTCGGCAACTTCATGGAGTGGTACGACTTCGGCATCTACGGCT
>CAYNJD010000561.1:0-1779 GCA_964397355.1 uncultured Mycobacterium sp.
CCGCCATCTGCGACCATGCCAGCCCGTCGATCAGGTGGGCGCGCCGCAGCGTGTCCGCGATCAAGGCGGCTTCGGCATGGGCGGAGGCGGCGGTGCGCACGGTCACCGAGCCGTCGTCGGGCCCGGTGCCCTCGATGCGCCGGGTGCCGCCCACACCGGGAAGCCGTCCCGCGACGGTGTTGACGGCCCGGGCCACCGCCGGCGCGCACCGGTGCGACGTGGTCAAGGCCAGTGCCGGCACGTCGTCGCCCAGCAGGGCGGCCGGCTCAGCGCCGCGGAACCCGAACACCGCCTGGTCGGGGTCGCCGGCGATCACAGTGCGGGGCACCCCGGCGGCGAGCACCCGCACCAACCGGGCCGCCTGCGGGTCGAGTTGCTGGGCGTCGTCGACCAGCAGCAGCCGGATCCGGTCGCGTTCGTCCTCGAGCAGGCCGGGGTCGGCCGCGAACGCCTCCAGCGCGGCCCCCACCAGCTCCGCGGCGCCGAGTGCCGGTGTGGTCGCCTGCGGTGCCGCGGTGCCGACCGCGGCCCGAAGCAGCATCACCTGCTCGTACTGCCGGGCGAAGCGGCCGGCGGCGATCCACTCCGGCCGGCGGCACCTCTTGCCCAGCCGAACCAGCTGTGCCGGGTCGACGCCGCGTTCGGCGCAGCGCGCCATCAGGTCCCGCAGTTCGGTGGTGAAGCCGTCGGTGGCCAGCGCCGCGTGCAGCGACGGCGGCCAGGCGCCGGCTCCGTCACCGGCCAGCAGTTCGCGGATGACGCTGTCCTGCTCGGCGCCGGTGACCAGCCGGGGCGGGGCGGCCTCGGCACGTCGCGCGGCACGCTGCAGCACCGCGAAGGCGTAGCCGTGCACGGTGCGAACCAAGGGTTCGTTGATCGCCCGGCGCTGCGCCGAACCCCCCGCGGCCAGCAGGGTCGCGGTCAGCGCGCCGCGCGCCGCCGCCGGCAGCCGGCCCGCTCCGGTCAGCAGCAGCACCGAGCTCGCTGCGGTGCCGGCGGCCACGTGAGCCGCGGCGACCCGCACCAGCAGCCGGGTCTTGCCGGTGCCCGGGCCGCCGCGGACCTGCAGCACCCCACGTGCCTGCGGGTCGAGCGCCGTCGCGGTATCGGCCGCTTCTGCTTCCCGGTGCTGCGTCATGACGCCTATGACAGCACCGCCCTCTGTCAACCCGGGCGGCGACTGGCACCATCGACGGGTGAATTCCGATCACCGACTGCACGTGCACCGCTACGGCCCGGACGGCCCGGTGCAGCTGTTGGCGGTCCACGGCTTGACCGGCCACGGGGCGCGGTGGCGGAGTCTGGCGGGTCACCTCCCCGAAATCGCCATTGCCGCACCGGATCTGATCGGTCACGGGTACTCATCGTGGGCAGCGCCGTGGACCATCGACGCCAACGTAACTGCACTGGCCGCGCTGGTCGAGCAGACCGCCGCCGAGCGCCCCGTCACGGTCGTCGGGCATTCCTTCGGCGGCGCGATCGCGCTGCATCTGGCCGCGGCGCGTCCCGACCTGGTCGAGGCCCTGGTGCTGCTCGACCCGGCGATCGGGCTGAACGGCGAGTGGATGGCCGAGATCGCCGCCGCCATGCTGGCCTCACCGGACTACCCCGACCCGGCGGAGGCGCGTGCCGAGAAGCAGCACGGCTCGTGGTCGGATGTGGATCCCGTGCTGCTCGACATCGAGCTCGACGATCATCTGGTCGCGCTGCCCGGCGGGCGGTTCGGCTGGCGGATCAGCGTGCCGGCGATGATGTCGTACTGGAGTGAGCTGGCCCGCC
>CAYNJD010000562.1:0-1776 GCA_964397355.1 uncultured Mycobacterium sp.
CGGGCACCCCGAACACCGCGCCGGCCGCGGCGGTCATGAAGAAGAAGTCCACGCTTCCCGGCGGGAAGAGCTCGTGCAGCACCTGGGCGCCGGCGATCTTCGGCCACATGGTGGCGCGTAGCCGGTCGCCGTCGACCTCGGTGAGCAGCTGCCCCTCGGTGATGCCGGCGGCGTGGATGATGCCGCGGATCGGTGGGGCGCCGGCCGCGTCGCGGCGGGCCAGCAGGTCGATCACCCCGTCCCGGGAACCGATGTCGAGGGCGGCCACGTCCACGCTGACGCCGCGGCGCTCCAGCGCCCGGATGGCGGCGATCTTCTGCCGCACCCCGCCCTCCAAGGCGTCGACCCCGTCGCCGTCCCAGTCCCGCCGGGGCGGCAGCGCACTGCGCCCGGCCAGTACCACGCGGCGGGCGCCGCGGTCGGCCAGCCACCCGGCCATCAACAGACCCAGCGCTCCCATCCCGCCGGTGATCAGGTAGGCGCCGTCGGGCTGGCACACCATCGGCTCGCGTTGTGCCGGACCGGAGATCGGGGTGAACGCCGGCGTCAGGAACTCGCCGTCGCGGAGCACCAGGATGGATTTGGCCGGGGTGCGCAGCACCGTCGACAGCGTGCCGACGCAGTCGGCGATTCCGGCCGTCCCTTCGCCGGGAAGGTCCACCAGGCCGCCGCACAGCTGGGGTTGCTCGGCCCGGATCACGCCGGCCAGCCCCCACAGACTGCTCTGGCGCACCGCGGCATCGGAGGCGGCTTCGTGGACGCCGTGGGTGATGATCCACAGCGCGGGCGGGTGGTCGTCGCGTTCGGCCAGCCGGGCCACCAGGTCGGCGACCTCGCCGGTCAGCCGCGACGCGCAGTCCAGGTCGGTCTCGGTCGCCGGTCCCGGGTCGGCGACGTAGACGACCACCTGGGCATCGGCGATTCCGGCCGAGCGGTGACCGGCCGCGGTCAGTCCGTCCCGCAGCGCGCCGGCGGCCGCACCGTCGCCGACCACCGCCAACGTGGCGGGCTTGTCCGGCTGCTGCGGCGCCCCGTCCCAGGGCTGCCAGTCGATCGCGTGGGCGATGGAACTCGGGTCCTCGGCGGGGGCCGCCGTGCCCAGCACCGTGTAGCGCAGTGCCCGGATGTCCACGCAGCGGACACCGTCGGGCGTTGTCACCGCGATGTCGACGACGACTTCGCCGTCGCCGCCGTCGCACCGGTGCACACTGACGGCGGCCCGGCCGTCGGCGGGCTGCTCGGCGAATCGGACGCTGTCGACCGCGGCGGGCACCATCAGCTCCGGGTTGGCCTCGTCGATGAGCCTGGCGGCGTGCAGCGCGGCGTCGAGCAGGGCCACCGTCCCGCCGTGTGCGGACTCGACCTCGGCCCGCAGCTCCACCGGGGTCGACCGGCCGGAGGCCACCGACCAGTCGAACGGGCGGCCTTCACTGCCCCAGTTCAGCCACAGTGAGGTCACCGCGTCGTCGTCGAAGGGTGTTCCGGCGTGGCCGTTTTGGCGCGCGGCGCCGGTGTCGGGCAGGGGTGTCTCATCGCGTGGCGCGATGCGGGCGGTGAGGTGTTTGACCCAGCGCGCGGCGAAATCGTCGGTCACCGACTTCGATGACACGGTGACCGATTCGGCGTCGGCGACCACCTGGATGGTGCGCGGCCGGTCGACGATGATCGGGTGTTCGAAGTGGATGTCGCTGACCGCCGGTTGCCCGCTCACCTCGATCGCGGCGTCGGACAGGGTTTGCAGCAGCACCGATGCGGGCACCAGCTCCACCCCGTTGT
>CAYNJD010000563.1:0-1757 GCA_964397355.1 uncultured Mycobacterium sp.
CAGCCACGCGATGTCCTCCCAGGTCGGCGGCGGCGTTCCCATCCACTCGCCGTAGGCCTGGAAGAACGGCGGACCCGGTTCGCCGCGTCGGCCCTGGTTGGGCACCCGCAAGCTCGGCGGGCGCAGGGTCTTGGCCCACTGCAGGAACCACCGCGGCCGGCCCAGGGCCTCGGGCATCATCTTGATCATGGTCTTGAGATCCATCTGCTCCGGGATCTTGGGGCTTCCCCAGTCCCGGCCGTGCGAGAAGGACCAATCGGTGGTGGCAATCAGGCCCACCGCACCGGCGGCCCGGGCGCGCTCGACGCGTTCGGCGATCGCATCGCGGCCCCCGAGCCAGTAGATCTGGAAGAAGGTCTTGGGGTTGGCGGCGATGACCTCTTCCATCGGCTTGCTGGCGAACGACGACAGGCCCATCGCGGTGCCGCGCGCGGCGGCGGCCCGCGCGACGGCGACCTCGCCGTCCGGGTCGACCGCCTGCACGCCCGTCGGCGAGATCATTACCGGAAACGAAAGCTCCTGGCCCATAACGGTAGTCGACAGATCACGTTTCTCGCACGCGCCGACCACGTGCGGAGCGAAACCCAGCTCGCTGAACGCCTCGACGTTGTCGGAGACGGTCACGCCCTTCTCGCTGGCTGAGATCAGCGACGAGTACGCGGACTTCGGGAGGCGTTTGCGCGCTCGCTCCTGGGCGATGGCGACGGTTTCGAACCAGACATCACGAGCCATCGATCAGACCGGACTTTCATCGCACAGCCGCTTGGGCGGCTTCGTCGGGTTGAGCAGGGTAAGAGATTGCCTTGTGCTGCTGCGCTTTCCACGCGAGTGGTCGCTGCTCGGACGCGGCTTCTGTCGGTCTCCGGCCAGCGCCTGCTCGCCGAACCCACGAACGCATTCCGGGTCGGGTCCGTCCATCGGCAGGCCGGTGAAGAACTTGGCGGCCATGCAGCCGCCCCGGCAGGTGTCATACAGCGGGCAGCTGGCACAGGCGCCGCCCGCCGTGGGGCTGCGCAGCTCGTTGAACAGCTTTGAGTGCTTCCACACCTGATCGAACCCGCCGTCGGTCAACACATTTCCGGCCAGGAACTCCTCGTGGATGGCGAACGGGCAGGCGTAAACGTCACCGACCGGGTCGATCAGGCAGACCACCCGTCCGGCTCCGCACATGTTCAGGCCGGCCAGCGCACCGGACTCGCCGAGCGGCGCCAGGTGGAAGAAGGAGTCCCCGGTCAGCACCCCGTCGCCCTTGGCGACGAGCCAGTCGTACAGCTGGCGCTGTTGGGCGGCGGTGGGGTGCAAGTCGTCCCAGACGTCGACGCCGCGACCGGACGGGCGCAGCCGGGTGATTCGCAGCGTGGCGCCGTATCGCGCTGCCAGCGCGGCGAAGTCATCGAGCTGGTCGATGTTGTGGCGGGTCGCCACGACCGAGATCTTGGTGTCGGCGAAGCCTGCCGCGGACAGGTTCTCCAGCGCACGGATCGCCATGTCGAAGGAGCCTTTGCCGCGAATCGGGTCGTTGACCTCGGCGGTGGCGCCGTCCAGCGAGATCTGGACGTCGACGTAGTCGCTGGCCGCCAGCCTGGCCGCCACCTCCGGGGTGATCCGCAGGCCGTTGGTGGAGAACTTCACCCCGACGTGATGGGCGGTGGCGTAGTCCACCAGTTCCCAGAAGTCGTCTCGCACCGTGGGTTCGCCGCCGCCGATGTTGACGTAGAACACCTGCATGCGTTCCAGCTCGTCGATGATGTCCTTGC
>CAYNJD010000564.1:0-1748 GCA_964397355.1 uncultured Mycobacterium sp.
CATTGCGGCGGTTGTCGCTATGAGCCGGGCAATTTCGTCATAATGCCCCGGGCGGGCGAGGGGCGCCGGCCGCGGCCCGACGCGACGAATCAGCGTCGGCGGGGACGGCGCCGGGGAGCGCGCCGGGCGAGGGCGAAAGCGCCCAGGGGGCCCGCCCCCCGAACCTCAGTGCCGCAGCGGCGCCGGACTCCACCACCCCGACCGCACCACCGCGCCCAGCTCCAGCTCAGCCGGCGTCGCCGCGGGGTAGTACGGCGTCAGCTGCTGCAGCGCACCCCAGTCGCGGAACCAGTCGTCGGCCAGATAGCTCGGCACCGTGGTGGCGTGCACCAGCAACTCGGTGATGCCCAGCGGGCCGCCGCCGTTGTTGTCCATCACCGGCGAGTTGGCCTCGGCGCCGAAGCGGTCGGGCAGGATCCGCCACTTGGGCACCTCGGTCACCCCGTTCTGGTGGCCGAAGGGCCGCTGGCAGGGGAACGCCAGGCCCACCAGCCAGTCCAGCAGCACCGGGTCCGAGGAGCCGACCACCTCTTGCAGGCTGCGCAGCTGCGGCACCCGCGGCGGCGTCACCGCGATCCAGTGCTGCGGCGCCAGGTCGTCGTCGCGGACCACCAGCCGGATCCGGGTGGCCTCGGCCGGGATCGCCGACAGCGGAGTGCGAAGGTTGCGCCACGCCGGCACCGCCCCGATGTCGGCGAAGTCGACGGTGCCGCTGAGTTTATGCGGCGGTCCCAGCTTCGTCTCTCCTTCGTCGAGCCTTGCTGAACCGCCGGGCTTGTCGGCGGCGGCGCCCTCCTCGGTGGCCCACTGCGCGGTCACCTCGCCGCGGTCGAACCGGCCCGCGGCCGCCACCACCAGCAGCGGCCCGGCCTCGGCCCGGTCGGCGGGCAGCCGGTACCACGCCGAGCGCAGCCGCGCCGGCACCTGCATCCCGGCCCGCCAGCTGCCCATCACCGGCACCTGCGCCGGGTCCAGCTTGTAGGGCAGCCGGGCCCGCGAGCCGTTGATGCCCTCGCGCGCGCTCACGCCGCCCTCGGTGCCGGCCTCGCCGCTGGCGGTCTGCGCGTCGTCGTCGGCGAGCCGGCCCAATCCGGGCGGGCCCATCACCTGGTCGGCGGAGACGTCGGCGGGGATCCCGTTGGGTGCGAACCCGGACGAGTACGTCGCACCCAGCGCGTCGGCGACCGGGGCGTCCACCGGCTCGAGCATCCCGGCGTTGGGGTCCTGCTCGACCAGCACGTCGTTGGCCAGCCCGCAGGTCTTGCCGGACCCCACCACCGGCAGCGCGGCCAGGTTGGAGCGGCCCACCGTCCACGCCGGGTACTGACCCAGCATCGACGCCGTCAGCGACACCACCTCGAACACGATCAGCACCCAGGAGGCGATCGCCAGCGGATAGCCGGACAGCGTCGTGAAGCGCGGCTCGCGCACGGCGCCGTTGGCGAAGTGGAACCAGGCCGCCACCAGCGCCGCGATCACCGTCAGCGCCACGCCCATGGTGGCGAATGCCAAGTGCCACTTGGGGAAGGCGTTCGACCACGGCACCCCGAAGTTGGAGACGTACCACCAGCCGTTGACGCTGGCGAACGACAGCGCGGTGATGAACAGCACCACCGCGGTGAACAGCGTCCGGTTGCGCCGGGAGTGCATGGCCGCGGCGCTCACCGCGACGGCGGCCAGCGCCCCCAGCGACCCGGCCAGCCCGGCGAACACCCCGAAGTGGTGCGTCCACTTGGTCGGGGTGAACA
>CAYNJD010000565.1:0-1741 GCA_964397355.1 uncultured Mycobacterium sp.
GGCCGGTGTAGCCGGCGCAGACCACCCGCTTGGGCGGTTCGCCGACGGTGGTCTCGCCGAACAGGTGCGTGATGGTCACCGGACCCGGCGCGCCGCCGTCGGAGTGTTCTTCCGACGAGCAGCCCGCCAGCAGCGCGGCTGCCGAAGCCGCGCCGCACAGGCCGAAGAAGCCGCGCCGGCTCCACTGGTCCCGCATCGCGTGAGATTAACCTCCGATCAGCGAGGTTCGCCATACCCCCCGCCGCCGGGGGTTTCGATCTCCAGCACGTCGCCGGGCGCCACGTCGGTGGTGTCGCAGCCGGCCAGCTCGGTCACCGTGCCGCCGGCGCGCACCACCCGGTTGTGCCCGATCGCCCCGGGTGAGCCGCCGGCCATGCCGTACGGCGCCACGGTCCGATGCCCGGACAGCACGCTGACGGTCATCGGTGCGCGAAACTCGATGCGGCGCACCGCCCCGTCGCCGCCGCGCCAGCGGCCCGCCCCACCGCTGCCGTGCCGGATCGCGAACTGCCGCAGCAACACCGGGAAGCGCATCTCCAGCACCTCGGGGTCGGTGAGCCGGGAGTTGGTCATGTGGGTCTGTACCACCGAGGCGCCGTCGAAGCCGTCGCCGGCGCCCGACCCGGAGCCGAGCGTCTCGTAATACTGGTGGTCGGCGTTGCCGAACGTGACGTTGTTCATGGTCCCGGAGCCTTCGGCCTGCACCCGCAGTGCGGCCAGCAGTGCCCCGGTCACGGCCTGGGAAGTCTCCACGTTGCCGGCCACCACCGCGGCCGGGTAGCCCGGCGACAGCATCGTGCGATCCGGGATCCTGATGTGCAGCGGGCGCAGGCAGCCGTCGTTGATCGGGATGTCGTCGTCCACCAGGGTGCGGAACACATAGAGCACCGCGGCGGTGGCCACCGACGACGGTGCGTTGAAGTTCGTCGCCAACTGCGCCGACGTTCCGTCGAAGTCGATGGTGGCGCTGCGGGTGGCCCGGTCGACACCCACCCGAACCGCGATGGTCGCGCCGGAGTCCATTTCGTAGCGGTACCGCCCGTCGGTGAGGGAGTCGATGACCCGGCGCACCGCCTCCTCGGCGTTGTCCTGGACGTGACGCATGTAGGCCTGCACGACATCCACCCCGAAGTGCGCGATCATGGCGCGGATCTCGTCGATCCCCTTCTGGTTGGCGGCGATCTGGGCGCGCAGGTCGGCGAGGTTGGTGTCGGGGCTGCGGGAGGCGAACCGCGCCCCGGTGAGCAGCGATCGGGTCTGTACTTCGCGGAAGTGTCCGTCGTCGACCAGCAGCCAATTGTCGAACAGCACGCCTTCCTCGTCGACGGTTCGGCTGTCCGCGGGCATGGAACCGGGTGTGGTGCCCCCGATCTCGGCGTGGTGACCGCGGGAGGCGACGAAGAACAGCACCGTCTCACCGGGTTCGTCGAACACCGGTGTGACGACGGTGATGTCGGGCAGGTGGGTGCCGCCGTGGTACGGGTCGTTGACGGCGTAGACCTGACCCGGCCGCAGTTGTCCGGCACGCCGGCCGATCACCTCCTTGACCGTCGCCCCCATCGACCCCAGGTGCACCGGGATGTGCGGCGCGTTGGCGACCAGGTTGCCGTCCGCGTCGAACAGTGCGCAGGAGAAGTCCAGTCGCTCTCTGATGTTCACCGACTGGGCGGTGGCCTCCAGCCGGGTGCCCATCTGCTCGGCGATCGACATGAACAGGTTGTTGAAGATCTCCAGCAGCACC
>CAYNJD010000566.1:0-1739 GCA_964397355.1 uncultured Mycobacterium sp.
CCGGGATCCGGCCCGGCTACCACCACGATGCGCATCGGCCTACCGTGCCACAGCCGTGCGGGCATAGGCTGACGGGTATGACCGAACCGCCTGTCCCGCAGACCGCGATCGAGCCGAGCGAGAACATCCGCACCGTGGAGACCTTCCTCGACGCCCTCGCCGACGACGACCTCGACACTGCGAGCGCCGCACTCGCCGAGGACCTGGTGTACCAGAACGTCGGGCTGCCGACCATCTACGGCCGCAGCGCCGCCATCGGGCTGTTCCGCAAGATGTCCGGCCGGGCGGCCTTCGACGTGAAGATCCACCGCATCGCCGCCGACGGCGCGGCGGTGCTCACCGAGCGCACCGACGTGCTGTCGTGGGGACCGCTGCGGCTGCAGTTCTGGGTGTGCGGGGTGTTCGAGGTGCACAACGGGCGAATCACGTTGTGGCGCGACTACTTCGACTTCTTCGACATGTTCAAGGCGACGCTGCGGGCAGTGGCGGCCACGGTGTTCCCCGCACTGCGCCCGACGCTCTGAGACCGCATTGAACAGCCGCCGGCGTCCCAACGCGATCCAATACCTCCGGTACTGCTACGGACGCCCACTGCCGCCGGAGATGCGGGACTGGGTCCGCAACGACCTGGCCGGCCCGGGCGCCACCACCCGGATGATCATGCGCGCCGTCGTGCCGACGACGCTGATCCTGATCCCGTTCTGGCTGTTGCCGACAGACTTCATGACGCATCTGAGCATGACGTTTCCGATCTGGTTCATGGCGATCCTGTTCTCACATGCGCTCAACAAGGTGTGGCGCCGGCACATGCTGCGAATGCACGGCCTCGACCCGGAGCTAGCCGACGCACGCAAGCGCGAGCGCGACGCCCACATCCACCGGTCCTACGCCGAGCGTTATGGGCCGCGGCCGGAATCGGCCGATCAGCGCACCGACGACATCTAAGCGCGGTGCAACTCGGCGAGTTCGTCGAACGCCTGCGCCCACCCCAGCATTTTGTCGGTCGCGCTGGTCAGCTCCTCGCGGTAACGCCGCTGCGACATCGGCGAATTGACCGGATCGCCGGACTGCGACGATGATCCGCCGTTGGCCGACGCCACCAGTTGCGCTGCGGCGGTAACCATTTCGTTGTATTGGCGAACACCGGCACTCAGCTGGGCGGTGAACGCGTTGATCGTCGGCACCAGGTACTCCTGCGACTGGGCGTTCAGTTGCGCGGTGCGCTCCATCGACACCACCTGGGCGGCGGTGGCCGCCATCGTGGCGGCGGCACCGTTGACCGCGGCGGTCAGTTCGGCGATCTCACCGGCGGGCAACAACTTGCCGCGCTCCAGCACCGCCAGCAGCGACACCATGCCCCGCTCGGAGGCACCCAGCGCGTACATCGCCGGCCGTGCCGCCGAACCGGGCGGCGGTAGCCGGCGGGCGGTCACGGTCCGCGCGGCGGGCAGCGGCACCGAACGCAGCCAGCGGTAGCGCAGCAACAGCAGCGTCGCCGGTGCGGCCGCCCCGGCGGCGATCAGCCCGGTGATCAGCAGCACCCACACCGGGGTGGCCCACGACGCCAGCACGGCCGTCACCAGCATCCAGAACCCGCACGCGGCACCGAAGAACAGTCCCAGCCGCAGCGCCCAGCGGCGCTTGCGCAGCAGCCGGGCCCGCGGGTCGGCGATCGCACCCAGCTTGTCGGCGAGGATGTCGGCGGCCTCGCTGGCGCGGTCGATACCGCGCTGCAGCAG
>CAYNJD010000567.1:0-1732 GCA_964397355.1 uncultured Mycobacterium sp.
TGGGACAGCATAGCGGCATCGGCGTTCTGGACAAAGCCATGGTGGTGCTGCACAAGGTCGCCGAATCGCCGTGCGGGCTGGCCGAACTGTGTGAGCGCACCGGACTGCCCCGGGCCACCGCACACCGACTCGCCGCAGGGCTGGAGGTCCACCGGCTGCTGGGGCGCGATGACGAGGGCCGCTGGCAGATCGGTCCCGCGGTCACCGAACTGGCGGCACGCGTCGACGATCCGCTACGGGCGGCCGCTGCGACCGTGCTGCCACGGCTGCGGGAGATCACCGGCGAGAGCGTGCAGTTGTATCGCCGCGAGGGCTCGTCGCGGGTGTGCATCGCGGCGCTGGAACCGCCTGCGGGGCTGCGTGACACGGTGCCCGTCGGCGCCCGGCTGCCGATGACGGCCGGTTCGGGCGCCAAAGTGCTGCTTGCCTTCGCCGACCCTGCGGTACAGCAGGAACTGCTGGCGGAGGCCAAATTCACCGGTCGCGCGCTGTCGGAGGTACAACGGCGGGGCTGGGCGCAGAGCGTCGCCGAACGCGAACCGGGGGTGGCCAGCGTGTCGGCTCCGGTGCGTGATCAGCGCGGCGCCGTGGTGGCCGCGATCTCGGTTTCGGGCCCGATCGACCGGATGGGCCGGCGTCCCGGGGCGCGCTGGGCCACCGACCTGCTCGCGGCGGCCGACGCACTGACCGCCCGACTGTAGGCCGCCCGCCTCCTGACAGACTGCTGGCATGGGAACCAAGCAGCGCGCACAGATCGTCATGACCGACGCCGAGGTCGCCGACTTCGTCACCACCCACCGCACCGGGACGCTGGCGACCATCGGTCCCGACGGCCAGCCGCATCTGACCGCGATGTGGTACGCGGTGCTCGACGGCGAGATCTGGCTCGAGACCAAGGCCAAGTCGCAGAAGGCGGTCAACCTGCGCCGGGACCCACGGGTCAGCTTCCTGCTGGAGGCCGGCCAGACCTATGACACGCTGCGCGGGGTCTCCTTCGAAGGTGTCGCGGAGATCGTCGACGACCCCGACGTCCTCTTCCGGGTGGGTGTCAGCGTCTGGGAGCGCTATACCGGCCCCTACACCGACGAGATGAAGCCGGGGGTCGACGCGATGATGAACAACCGGGTCGCTGTGCGCATCGTCACACGGCGCACCCGGTCCTGGGACCACCGCAAGCTGGGGTTGCCGGCGATGCCGCTGGCCGGGTCGACGGCGCCGAGCGTCGACTGAGGTGAGGCGGCCCGGAAACAGAAACCCCGGCCGAAGCCGGGGCGATCCGTCACATCTGGTACCCCCGATGGGATTCGAACCCACGCTACCGCCGTGAGAGGGCGGCGTCCTAGGCCGCTAGACGACGGGGGCTAGAACACGTCCGGGTTGTCAGCATAGCCCAACCCAAACGGCCCGCCTAATCGCTTGCGGCGGACCGGTTTTGCTGGGGTACCAGGACTCGAACCTAGAATGGCTGAACCAGAATCAGCTGTGTTGCCAATTACACCATACCCCACTGACCAACAATGGCCTGGCCATAACCGCTGGTCAGCGTGCCGGTCGGGCACCGCTGGCCAGCCGCTCTGGGCCGACGTGCAGACTACCAAACTTCCCCCGCGAAGTACGCATCGCGCTCATCGGCCGCCGTCGCGCGCAGCCCGCAACCGTGCCAGGCTGCGCGCTGACCCCAGCAGCTCCAGCGACTCGAACAGCGGCGGGCTGACCGTCCCGCCGGTGACGG
>CAYNJD010000568.1:0-1728 GCA_964397355.1 uncultured Mycobacterium sp.
CGGACCTGGCGGCGCTGCGCACCAAGGCGGTGAAGGTCGACGGCGGCTGGCGGCTGACCGGGCAGAAGGTGTGGACGTCGCGGGCGCACGATTCACAGTGGGGCGTCTGCCTGGCTAGGACGGATCCCGAGGCGCCCAAACACAAGGGCATCACCTACTTTTTGGTCGACATGGCCGCCGAGGGCATCGACATCCGTCCGTTGCGCGAGATCACCGGCGAGGCACTGTTCAACGAGGTCTTCCTCGACGACGTGTTCGTCGGCGACGACATGGTGGTCGGCGGCGTCAACGACGGCTGGCGGCTGGCCCGCACCACGCTGGCCAACGAACGGGTCGCCATCGCCGGCGGTACCGCCCTGGGCAACCCGATGGAAGAGCTGCTGCAGGCGCTGTTCGGGCCGGACGCCGATTGGGAACCGGACACCGCCACCGCCGACCGGCTGGCCCGGCTGATCATCGCCGCCCAGGCGGGCTCGTTGCTGGATCAGCGCATCGCCCAGCTCGCCGTCGGCGGGCAGGACCCCGGATCGGAGTCCTCGGTGCGCAAGCTGATCGGGGTCCGCTACCGGCAGCAGCTGGCCGAGTACCGGATGGACGTGGCCGACGGGGCCGGTGCGGTGGCCGGGCGTCCGGTGCACGACTTCCTCAACACCCGCTGCCTGTCGATCGCCGGCGGCACCGAGCAGATCCTGCTGACGCTGGCCGCCGAGCGGCTGCTGGGGCTGCCGCGCGGGTAGACCGTCAGGGCCGGTTTCGTCGGTTCGCTTCCTGCCGCCGCGGGTACACCAGGCAGGAATCGGAGCCGACGAACGGAGTGCTGGGTGGCGGACCGTATCGAGATCGATGGCGTTACGCCGGTTGTGTCGTGCGGTAGGCAGCCCGCCAAGGCGGTGGTCGGGGAGGTGGTCCCGGTCGGCGCCACAGTCTGGCGCGACGGACACGAAACGGTGGCGGCGACGCTGGTGGTGCGCTACCTCGGACCCGACTACCCGCTGCCGCCGCGGATGCGCGGTGACGAGCAGGCCGCCGTTGTCGCAGCCCCTCGAGCCAAACCGTCGCTGCTTCCGATGGCGGCCGGTGCGCAGCCGTTTGTGTTTCACGGCACGTTCGTGCCGGATCGGGTCGGATTGTGGGCCTTTCGGGTCGACGGTTGGACCGATTCGATCCGCAGCTGGCGCGACGCGGTCATCGCCAAGCTCGACGCCGGCCAGGGCGAGGCCGACTTGTCCAACGATCTGTTGATCGGCGCCGAACTGTTCGACCGGGCCGCCGCCGGGGTGCCACGCGCCGAGCGCGGTCCGTTGCTGGCGGCCGCCGCGGCGTTGCGCGAACCCGGCGACCCGCTGACCCGGGCCGCGCCGGCGTTGTCGGATGAGATCACCGCGCTGCTGGCCCGTCACCCGCTGCGCGACCTGCTCACCCGCGGGCAACAGCACCGGGTCTGGGTGGACCGGCCGCTGGCCAGGTTCGGCGCCTGGTACGAGATGTTCCCGCGGTCGACCGGCGGCTGGGACGCCGACGGCAATCCGGTGCACGGCACGCTGACCACCGCGGCGGCGGAGCTGCCCCGCATCGCCGAGATGGGTTTCGACGTGGTGTACCTGCCGCCGATCCACCCGATCGGAAAGGTTCACCGAAAAGGCCGCAACAACACCGCCGTCGCCGAGCCCGGTGACGTCGGTTCGCCGTGGGCGATCGGCAGCGACGAGGGCGGCCACGACGCGGTGC
>CAYNJD010000569.1:0-1726 GCA_964397355.1 uncultured Mycobacterium sp.
GACGGGTATCTGGCGCTGTTCGTCACCCACGACGGCTTCTGGAAGGCCTTCGCGGCGGAGGCGGGCATCGACGGCTTTGTGACGATGGCGGAGCGGGTGTCCCGCCGCGAGGAGGTGCTCGCGGTGGTCACCGCCGCGCTGGCCTCCGACACCGCGGCAGGCTGGGAGCGGCGGCTGCGTCCGTTGGGGATCCCGGCGGCCGCGGTGCGCACGCTGCCCGAAGCGCTCAAGGAGTACACCCACGCGATCGTCACGGCCGGTGATTTCCGGTTGGTGGGCAGCCCGATTCGCGTCGACGGGTACGAACCCGCCTACCGCCCGCCGCCGGCGCTGGATGATTGACGGCGCCGGCTAATAGGCTGGGCGGTCACGCGCTGGCTGGGTAGGCGACCGGGGTCTGGCCGAGTTCATTGCGCGGTGCGTGGCTTCGCGTCGTGGCTCGACGACTGACCACTGCTAGCTTGAGCGCGGCTCGGCCGGCTCAGACCGTGACGATGGTGGCCGACGCGGTACCCGGCGCGCCGTAGACCTGGGCGAAGCCCACCTTGGGGTCGCCGGGCACCTGGCGGTCACCGGCCTGGCCGCGCAGCTGCAGCACCAGCTCGTGCAGCTGGCGCAGCCCGGAGGCCCCGATCGGCTCGCCGTTGGCGATCAGCCCGCCGTCGGTGTTGACCGGCAGCGAGCCGGTGATCTCGGTGGCGCCGTCGGCGAGCAGCTTCTCCTGGTCGCCGTCGGCGCAGAAGCCGCACTCGGCCATGTGGATGACCTCGGCGCCGGCGTCGGTGTCCTGCAACTGGACCACGTCGACGTCTTCGGGCGCCACACCGGCCTTTTCGAACGCGGCACGCGCCGCATACACGGTGGGCGCGACGTCTTCCTCGATCGGTGCCGACGTGCCGTGCACCTCATAGGCGCCGAAGGTGCGGGTCCGGATCTCGGTCGCCTGCAGATACACCGGCTTGTCGGTATAGCGGTGGGCGATGTCGGCGCGGCACATGATCACCGCGGCGGCGCCTTCGTCGGGCGCGCAGAACATGTACTGGGTCAGCGGATAATTGAGCACCGTCGAACCCAGGATCGCTTCCTCGGACATCGGCTTGCGCCGGAACGCATTCGGGTTCAGCGCCCCGTTGCGGAAGTTCTTGGCGGCGACCTTGGCCAGCGTCGCCTGCGAGATGCCGTGATCGTGCAGGTAACGGTTGGCCTTCATGCCGAAGAACTTGGTGGTGACGAACTGCCCGTTCTCGGCGTACCAGGCGGGCAGCGCCAGCTTGGCCGGGTCGTCGGTGAACGCCCCGCGGGGGTGCTTGTCCATGCCGATCGCGATGCCGATGTCGTACTTGCCGGAGCGGATGTTGTCGGCGCAGACCTGGGTGGCGGTCGCCGCGGTCGCGCAGGCGTTGAACACGTTGGTGAACGGGATGCCGGTGAGCCCGACCAGTCGCGTCACCGCGTCGGGGTTGGAGATCTCATAGCTGCCGCCGACCCCGAACTGGATGTCGCGCCACTCCACGCCGGCATCGGCCAGCGCGGTGTGGATGGCTTCGGCGCCCATCTGCATCGCGGATTTGTCGAACCGGCCGAACGGGTGCAGCCCGACGCCGATGATCGCCACATCGTTGTTCGCTACCGTCATTTTTCGCAGGTCTCCTTAGACGGGCTGGAATGCCCAGGTGAGGATCTCGGTTCCGTCGTCGTCGACGTAGAACGGCACCATGGTCAGCTC
>CAYNJD010000570.1:0-1725 GCA_964397355.1 uncultured Mycobacterium sp.
TCCGGACCCAGGCCACGCTGTACTCGGAGATCTTCGTGCAGGCGTATCGAGCGGCCAAGGTGCACACCGAGCTCACCGAGATGGGGGCCGCGGTCGAGCGCAACAATGACGACGGCTCGATCGACGTCCTGGTCGCCTTCCGGGTCAAGGTCGACAACGTCGAGACACAGGGCAAAGAGGTGGGCTACCGGTTGCGGGCCCAGATGGTGCGTGAAGACGGCCAGTTCCGCATCGGCAGACTCGACCAGGTGGCCCGGTGACCGACGCACGGGTGCCGGAGACACGGCCCGCCGGGTGGCGGGCGCGCGCCGCCGCCCTGGCAATCGATCTGGTGCCCGGCGCGATTGTGATGGCGGCGATGGCGCTGGCGGCGCTGAGCGTCCCGGCCCGCGGGGTGTGGTGGTGGATTGCGGTGACGATCGGCGGGTCGGCGATCCTGGCGACGGCGGTCAACCGGACGCTGCTGCCGGTGATCACCGGGTGGAGCCTGGGACGTGCCTTCATCGGCCTACACGTGGTGCGCGGCGGCGCCGAGACCGAGGCGGTCGGTGTCGGGCGACTGCTGCTGCGCGAGGTCACCCACCTGCTCGATACCGTGCCGATCTTCGCGGGCTGGCTGTGGTCGCTGCGCGACAAGCGGCGGCGGACGTTCGCCGACATCGTGGCGCGCACCGAGGTCGTCCCGGCGGCCAAGGAACGCCCGGAGGGAATCCGGCTCAGGACCGCCGCGGCGTTCGTGGCCGCCGCGGCGCTGAGTGTCATCGCCGCCATGGTCAGCTATTTCGTGGTCTTTCAGCGTGAGCACGCCGTCGATGTGGCGCGCAACCAGCTGGCGCGGCAGGGGCCCAAGATCGTCGCAGACATGCTGTCCTATGACCCGGAGACGCTGCAGGACGACTTCGCCCGCGCCCAGACTTTGGCGACGGAGAAGTACCGCGAACAACTGGTGCCGCAGCAAGACGCGATCCGCGACGCCAAGCCCGCTCCGAACTACTACCGGGTGGCCGACGCCGCGGTGCTGAACTCGGCTCCGCGGCGCGGGACGATGCTGTTGTTCCTGCAAGGGCAACGCGGCGCGCCCGGGAAGGAACGCCTGATCAGCGCCACCGTGCGGGTCACCTTCGCCAAGCCGGCGGGGGACTGGCTCGTCGATGACCTCACCGTGGTCAGCAAGCCGCTGCCCGCCGAGGAGGAGAAATGAGTCCGCGGCGGCGCCTCGGCGCCGACGATCAGCCGTTGTTCGTCGAGCGGCCGGTCCCGCCCGGCCGGGCACTGGCGGCCATCTTGGGGGCCGCACTGCTGCTGGCCGCTGCGGCGCTGACGGTATGCACCCTGGTGCTCATCTCGCACGCATCGCATCATCGGGCGGCGATCCGCGATGTCGAGGTGCTCAGCGAGGTGCAGTCCTTCATGACGATGTTCACCTCACCGGATCCGTTCCACGCCAACGACTATGTCGCCGAGGTGATGTCGCATGCCACCGGCGAGTTCGAAAAGGAGTGTCAGGACAAGGCCAACCGGATTCTGCTCGCGATCGCGCGCAGCGAACCGACCACCGGAACAGTTGTCGGCGCCGGAGTGGAGCGGTGGAACGACGACGGCAGCGTCAACGTGCTGGTGGCCGTGGAGAACAGCGGTAAGTCGCCGGACGGCAAGCAGACCATCAGCGTCGCATCCCGCTGGCTGCTGACGGCAGAGAAGGAAGGGGACCAGTGGAAGATCAGC
>CAYNJD010000571.1:0-1724 GCA_964397355.1 uncultured Mycobacterium sp.
GGCTGCCACCGGGTGCATGACGACGGTGGGCCGGAAGCCGTAGCTGGGTGCGGTGGCCGCCGAGGTGGCGCGTGCGCCCAGCGACCCGATCGGCATCCCGGCGGGCATGGCCCCCATGCTGCGTTCGGCCGCGGAGGTCAGGGTCGCGCCTGGCGCGGCCGGGCCGCCGGCCGTTGCGGTGGCAGCCCATGCCGGGGGGACCGACAGCAAGCCGGCCGAGCCGGCCTGACCGAGGCTCGCCGCGACCGGTGCGCCGCCGAGGGCACCCAGCCCGCCGAATCCGCCGAGGGCCGTGGAACCGAGCGAGGCCATCGGGGTTACCGCACCGACGGCGGAGGTCAGCCCGCCGGAGCCCGCCGAACCCAGCGATGATCCCGCGCTGCTGCCGAGATTGCTCAAGAAGCCCAGTGCGGTCGACAGTGTGCTGGCCACGTTCCAGGCACCGGTGTTCACCATGCCGTTGACGTTGTCGGTGACGCCGGTGGTCTGCAGCGGCGATGCGAGTCCTTGCAGCACGGCGGGCAGCGTCGAGATCAGTTGTGTGGTCTCGCTGTTGCCGGCTGCCGAGGTTCCTGCGGCCTGGGCGACCGCGACGGCCTGGCCTGCCAACCCGGCCGGGTCGGTGGTCTGGCACGGCTCGGTGAACGGGGTCAGCCGCGCCGCGGCAGCCGATGCGCCCGCGTAGCCGTACATGGCGGCGGCGTCCTGGGCCCACATCGCCGCGTAGTGGGCCTCGGTGGCCGCGATCGCCGGGGTGTTCTGCCCCAGGAGGTTGGTCGCGACCAGGGTCATCAGCAGGCTGCGGTTGGCCGCGATCACCGGCGGGGGCACCGTCATCGCGAACGCGGTCTCGAACGCGGCCGCGGCCGCGGTGGCCTGGGTGGCGGCCTGTTCGGCCAGTGCGGCGGTGGTGTTCATCCACGCCACGTAGGGCGCTGCCGCGGCGGCCATCGACGCCGACGCCGAACCCGTCCAGAGCTCACCGGCCATCCGGGCGACCACGGCCTGGTAGGCCGCGGCCGTCGATCCCAGCTCCGCGGCCAGGCCGTGCCAAGCCGCGGCGGCGGCCGTCATCGGTGCCGCTCCCGGGCCGGTGTAGATCCAGGCGGAGTTGATTTCCGGTGGTAGAGAACCGAATTCGAACACTTCTTTTACCCCGATCTCGTTGTCGGGATCAGCGGGCCGCGACCGCGTTGGCGGCCTCGGTCGCTTCGTACGATCCGGCGCTGGTCATCAGCGTGGTGACGAACATCTGGTGAATCGCATTCGCCTGGGCACTGACCGCCTGATACAGGTCGGCGTGCGCTACGAACTGTGCGGCGGTCAACGCCGACACCGGGTCCGCCGCTGCGGGAACCACACTGGTGGTCGCTGCGGCGGCTGCCGCGTTCTGGGCTGTCAACGCTGAGCCGATACCGGTCAATTCGCCGGCCGCGGCGGTCAGCTCTGCGGGCTGCGCGCTCACGAACGACATCGCTGTCTCCTAACCGAACGGGCCGGCCCCTTGCCGGCTACGAGATCCACCGTGCCGCAACGGTGCTCGGTTAGCCGCGACCCTTACGCGCTCTTAACGGCGCCGGATCGAACCTTGATGCGTCCTTGATGCCCGCGCACGCAAAAACCGGCGCAGCCCCCTCTGCTGCGCCGGTTTTTGCCTGGTTGCGGTCGATTATGCCCAGCTGGAGCCGACGGAGGCGTCGGTGTTGGCCATGTTGTTGCCGGCC
>CAYNJD010000572.1:0-1719 GCA_964397355.1 uncultured Mycobacterium sp.
TCCCTTCGGCGATGACCCCGATCTTGAAGTTCGCCAGCGCCAGATAGAAGTTCCAATCGGCCAGGTCGCGGCCGGAGAGCTTGGCGTACTGCTCGGCCAGCGCGTCGGCGGACGGCAGCCGGGAACTGGTCCACGCGGCCGGGTGCCCGAAGACGAGGTCGAATGCCGGTGACCGGTAGGCGCACATCAGCGCGATATCGGTGAGCGGGTCGCCGAGGGTGGACATCTCCCAGTCCACGACGGCCCGGATGACGTCCGGCCGTTCGGGATCGCAGATGGTGTTGTCGATGCGGAAGTCACCGTGCACCACCGACGCCTGCGACACCTGCGGCACCGCGTCGTCGAGCGCCGCAACCAGTTTCGCCACGTCACCGATCTCGCGGGTCTGGACCAGATCCCATTGACGCGCCCACAGCCGCACCTGGCGCGCCACGAAACCTTCTGGCCTGCCGAATGATTCGAGCCCGACCGCGCGATAGTCGACCGAGTGCAGCTCGACGAGTACCCGCACCAGCGCGGCGGTGTTGGCGGCCAGCTCCCGATCCGACAGGGCGTCCAGGTCGTCCTTATGCCGATAGACCCGGCCGGTCACGAATTCCGTGACGGTCAGCGGCGCGCCGCACACGGCGCCGTCGGCGTCCAGCGCAATGGGTTGAGCGATCGGCACGCCGGTGCCGTAGAGCTTTTCGGTGACGACGAATTCCCGGCCCACATCATGGGCCGACGGAGTGAGGCCGCCGAGCGGGGGCCTGCGGACGACCCACGCCGACGACTCGTCGCTGACCTTGAAGGTGAGGTTGGACCGGCCGCCGGCGATCAGCTCGACTTCCAGGCCGCCGCGGACGGCGACACCGTGGTCGATCAGATACTGCCGCAGTGCAGCCGGATCCAGGCCTTCGACCGTCACCGCTGCGGCGCCTTGCGGGCTCGTCGGACGGCTCCGACCCGGCGTTTGGCGATGGCCCAGCGGTGTACCTCCGAAGGGCCGTCGTAGACCCGGAACGGCCGCACCTCGCGGGAGAGCCGTGCCGGCGGCAGATCCTCGGTCACCCCGCGCGCGCCGCACATCTGCACACTGCGGTCGACGATGCGGAAGATCGCCTCGGCGGCGAATGTCTTGGCGATCGACGTCGCATCGCCGGCGTGGCCGCCCTGATCGAGTTCCCAGCAGGCCCGCACCAGCAAGGCCCGGGTGGCGGCGATGTCGATTTCGTTGTCGGCCACCATGTTCTGGATCATGCCCAGGTCACCGAGCGCAGACCCGAATGCTTCGCGCTCCACGATGTGAGCCAGTGCGGTGTCGTGGCCGCGGCGTGCCGCGCCGAGCCAGCGCATCACATGCGTCATGCGTGCGGGCCCCAGGCGGACCTGGGCATACTCGAAGCCGCGGTCCACCTCGCCGAGCACCGCCTCCTCGGGGACCCGAACGTCGTCGAATGAGACCTCGCAGTGGCCGCCGACCATGGCACGGTCAAGGGTCGGCAGATGTCTGCCCACGGTCAGGCCGGCGGTGTCGGCCGGGACCAGGAACATGGTGGCGCCACCGCGTTGTCCGGCCGACCCGGAGGTTCGGGCCATGACGATGAAGAACGCGGCGCCGTCGGCACCGGTGATGTACCACTTGCGGCCGGTGATGTACCAGTCTCCGGACCGGCGTTCGGCCATGGTGGTCAGCGCGGCCGGGTCCGATCCGGCGCCCGGCGCCGGTTCGGTCATCGC
>CAYNJD010000573.1:0-1706 GCA_964397355.1 uncultured Mycobacterium sp.
GCGCACCACACTGGCAGTGTGGGGGTCAGGGGTTCGAGTCCCCTTAGCTCCACAGAAAGAACCCCAGGCCGGAGAGCCTGGGGTCCTTTGCCGTTCGGGGTCGGCACTGCCGTGAATGTCCTAACTTTGTCCTACCGCAACTGAAAACACCGCCGCGGCAGCCGTCAGGCGGTCGTCGGTGACCCGCCCGTACACCGCCTGGGTCATCCGCTCGGTGTGGCCGTGCCAGGCCGCCACCACGTCGGCGGCGATGCCCGCAGCCCGCATCCGCGAGATGTTGGAGTGCCGCAGCTTGCCCAACGTGATGGGCTTCAAGCCCGCGGCCTCGCGCTGCGTGGTGAACAGGCGGGAGTAGTCGCGGACGGGCAGCGGTGTCCCGTCCTCGCGAGACAGCAGCAGGTCGTGGTCGTGCAGCGGCCGGCCGACGGCCAGTCGCTCCCGCCGATGCACCGCCCGCATGGCTTTGAGCATCGACAGCTCCCGCGGCGGGATGGGCAGCTCCCGGACGCTGCGCGAGGTCTTCGGCGGCACTACCTGGTCGCGCCCGTTCACGTCGACCCTTGCCTGCCGGATCGACAACACCCCCGCCTCAAGGTCCACATCGCACCACCGCAGCCCGCCGACTTCTTCCCGGCGCAGGCCGAGCAAGGTCAGGGCGAAGCACCCGCCGAGACGGTGCGCGGCGACGTGATCGGTGAAGGCCGTCATCTGCTCAGGGGTCCAGATGTCGGCCGCGTCGGCGGCCACCACCGCCTTCTGCTCCGGTGAGTCAAGGTCGGCGGCGGGGTTGAGGCTGATCCACCGCATGCGGCGGGCGTGGTCCATGACCGACTTCAGCCGGACGATGGCGCGGCGGCGGGTCGCCGGGGCCAGCGTCTTACCGCTGACCCCGGTCATGGTGATCGACCAGTCCGTGAGGGCGGCGGGGGTGATCTTCTGGACCTCCACCGCTCCGAACGCCCGGCGAGCGTAGGCCAGCGATTCCCGGTCGGCGCGCACCGTGTTCGGCCCGATGGACTGGTCGGCTTCACGGATCCGCATCCAGTGGTCGACGACCTCATCGAACGTCTGAGTCGACCGCGGTGCCCATGCGCCCGCACCCCACTGCTGACGCTGCTCGGTGACCCACCGCTGCGCCTCACCCTTGGTGCGGAACACCTTGGTGGGGCGTACCTGCTTTCCGGTCACCGGATCGGTGCCCAGCGTCGGGCGTGCCCGCCACCCCTTGCCGTTCGGCAGCTTCGTGATCGAGTTGTCGACCCGTTCACCGCGGCGCGGCGCGGACTGGGCAGACGCGGCTTCCCTACCAGTGATGTTCACGGCTAGTCCTCCTTGATGCTGGTCGTGGCCCAATCGCGGCGCAGGAACCCGCGACGCTTCGCCTCGGCGACCCACCTGCTGACAGTTGGCAGCGATACCGGGCCGAGGCGGTCGGCGACGTATTCGCGTGCCGGTAGCCCCATCTCGCGCGCTGCGGTGAGCAGGTTGGCGACTTGGCGGTAGTGCACATCGTCGTACTTCCCGCGTCCCGACTGATGGTCTGGACGGATCAGCCCGGTCGGGTCGTCTAACTCTCCGGCCATCGCCACACTGTGCTCGGTGAGTCCGACAAACCGTGCCGCAGCCAGCGTCAGCCGCCGCACCGGCACCTGGCGGATGGTTGTTGAGCTGATGTCGGTGTCGTCGTCGGCGATGACGTGGAGTTC
>CAYNJD010000574.1:0-1696 GCA_964397355.1 uncultured Mycobacterium sp.
GCTGCCGCTGGCGGTCAGCGTCGACGAGGAAGGCGGCCGGGTGTCGCGGCTGTCCAAGCTGATCGGGCCGTCGCCGTCGGCCAAGGAGTTGGCCCGCACCCGCAGCGTCGAGCAGGTGCGCGAGTTGGCTGCCGAACGCGGCCGGAAGATGGCTGACCTGGGTATCACCGTCGACTTCGCGCCGGTGGTTGACGTGGTGGACGCCGGCACCGACGACGACACCGTGATCGGCGACCGCTCCTTCGGCGCCGACCCGGCCAAGGTCACCGAGTACGCCGGGGCGTATGCGCAGGGGCTGCGCGAGGCCGGGCTGCTGCCGGTGCTCAAGCACTTCCCGGGCCACGGTCACGGCTCCGGTGACTCGCACACCGCCGGTGTGGTGGCCACCCCGCCGCTGGCACAGCTGCAGGACAACGACCTGGTGCCGTATCGCACGCTGGTCACCGAGGCGCCGGTGGCGGTGATGCTGGGCCACCTGGAGGTGCCCGGCCTGACCGAGGATCCGGCCAGCCTGAGCCCGGCGGCGGTCCACCTGCTGCGCACCGGCACCGACTATCACGGCCCGGCGTTCGACGGGCTGGTGTTCACCGATGACCTGTCGTCGATGGCCGCGATCAGCGACCATTACGGGGTGGCCGAGGCGGTGCTGCGCAGCTTGCAGGCCGGTGTCGACGTCGCGCTGTGGGTCACCACCGACGAGGTGCCGGCGGTCCTGGACCACCTCGAACAGGCGGTGGCCGCCGGCGAGCTCAAGCAACAGGCGGTCGAGGCCTCGCTGGCTCGGGTGGCGGCGGCCAAGAAGCCCGGCACCCACTGCCCCGGCTGAACCCCCGCCGCGGCGGAGCGCAAAGGTTACTCTTCGGTAAGATCGTGCGGCAGAGGACACGGGCGGAAGGACCCCGAGGCGATGGCAGCAGCCGGCAGTAAACGGCTACCGCGCGCCGTGCGCGAACAGCAGATGCTCGACGCCGCCGTGCAGATGTTCTCGATGAACGGCTATCACGAAACCTCGATGGACTCGATCGCGGCGGCCGCGCGGATCTCCAAGCCGATGCTGTATCTGTACTACGGCTCCAAGGAGGAGTTGTTCGGAGCGTGCCTGGATCGGGAACTGCAGCGCTTCGTCGAGACGGTGCGCACCGGAATCGACTTCCAGCAGTCCCCGAAAGACTTGTTGCGCAACACCATCCGGTCGTTTCTGCGCTACATTGACGCCAACCGGGCGTCGTGGATCGTGATGTATTCCCAAGCCACCAGTTCGCAGACATTCGCCCATACGGTGCGTGAGGGCCGCGAACGAATCATCGACCTGGTCGGCCGGCTGTTGCGGGCCGGCACCCGCAACCCCGAACCCGGCGTCGACTTCGACATGATGGCGGTCGCACTGGTGGGCGCCGGCGAGGCGATCGCCACCCGGGTCAGCACCGGCGACACCGACGTCGACGAGGCCGGCGAGCTGATGATCGACCTGTTCTGGCGCGGCCTCAAGGAGGCCCCGGGTGGGCGCGACGGCGCGGAGAGCGCCGCCACCGGTTGAGACGCGGCCGGCCCGCTACGCCAACTCGTCCTGTTGGACCGGGGTGGTTGTGTTCCTCATCAGCGCTGCCAGGTGTCGGCGTACGAAGTCGGCCTCGGTGGGCTCGCGGGTGACGAGGAAGCGGTAGTACAGCGGGCCGTAGAGCTGGTCGAGCAGCAG
>CAYNJD010000575.1:0-1687 GCA_964397355.1 uncultured Mycobacterium sp.
GGCCGCACTCGTGCAGTGCCACCGAGACCAGGATGGCCAGCGCGAACAGCGCGATGCCGACCGCGAACATCATCGGGTGCTTCCGACCTTTCTCGTAGCTGTCGCCTCGACGGCGCGAGCCGCCCGCTGCCGGGCCCAGCGCTGCGCGTCGAGTACCTCGTCCACGGTAGCGGGTTGTGCGGCCCATTGGTCTGCGGCGTCGAGCACACCGGCGATGGTGTCGACGATCGCGGGGAAACCGATCCTGTCGGCAAGGAAGGCTGCCGCCGCTTCCTCATTTGCGGCGTTGTAGACCGCGGTCATGCAACCGCCGGTCTCACCGGCGCGGCGGGCCAAATCCACCGCCGGGAACACCGCGTTGTCCAGCGGCTCGAACTCCCAGGCCGACGCGGTGGAGAAGTCGCAGGCCGCGGCCGCCCCGGGCACCCGGGCGGGCCAGCCCAGCGCCAGCGCGATCGGCAGCCGCATATCGGGCGGGCTGGCCTGGGCGATCGTGGAGCCGTCGGTGAAGGTCACCATGGAATGCACGATCGACTGCGGATGCACGACGACGTCGATGCGGTCATACGGGACACCGAACAGCAGGTGGGTCTCGATGAGCTCGAGTCCCTTGTTGACCAGCGACGCCGAGTTGAGCGTGTTCATCGGGCCCATCGACCAGGTGGGGTGCGCGCCGGCCTGCTCGGGGGTGACGTGCTCCAGGTCTGCCGCACTCCAGCCCCGGAACGGCCCGCCGGAGGCGGTCAGCACGATCTTGGCGACCTCGTCGGCGGCGCCGGAGCGCAGGCACTGCGCGATCGCCGAATGCTCGGAGTCCACCGGCACGATCTGGCCCGGCGCGGCGGCCGCCAGCACCAGCGGCCCCCCGGCGATCAGCGACTCCTTGTTGGCCAGCGCCAGCCGGGCACCGGTCGCCAGCGCGGCCAGCGTCGGCCGCAGCCCCAGCGCGCCGACCAGGGCGTTGAGCACCACGTCGGCCTCGGTGTCTTCGACCAGCCGGGTGACGGCGGCTTCGCCGCGGTAGGGCACGTCGAGCTGATCGGCAACGCGCTCATCGGCAACGGCGATGTTGGCGACCCCGGTCTCGGCGCGCTGAGTTGCCAACAGTCGCGGGTTGCCGCCGCCGGCGGCCAGCCCCACCACCTCGAAGCGATCCGGGTTCGCGGCGATGACCTGCAACGCCTGGGTCCCGATCGAGCCGGTCGAGCCCAACAGCAGAACTCTGGTCCGGCCCGCCGCAGACACACTCACCTACTCATTGTGCCCGAGATTCCTCGTGCGGTTCCCCGGTGTAGTCGCCGAAACTCCACAGGTTGCCTTCCGGATCGCGGACGGCGAACTCGCGGGCGCCGTAGTCGGTGTCGGCCAGCGGGCTGACGATATCGGCCTTGCGGCTCACGACACGTTCGTAGAGACCATCGGGGTCGGCGGTGACGATGTAGGCGCCGGCGGTGCCGGGTTGGCGGGACCAGGGGTTGCCGGATTGGTAGCTGCCGAGCATGACGCCGCCGGAGCCTTCCGGCCAGATCAGCTCCGCGTGCGCGACGGTGTCGCCGCTATCGCCGCAGCGGGCGGTGACGACGAAGCCGAAGGTGTCGACGTAGTAGTCGATGAGTTTCGGCGCATCATGCGCCTGCAGGCACAACCAGACGGTCGGATTCGAGGTGTTCATGGCACCACTGTGATC
>CAYNJD010000576.1:0-1685 GCA_964397355.1 uncultured Mycobacterium sp.
CGCGCGTCGACCAGCACGATCGCCAGCTGGGCGGTCGAGGCGCCGGTCACCATGTTGCGGGTGTACTGGATGTGGCCGGGGGTGTCGGCGATGATGAATTTCCGCTTGGGCGTGGCGAAGTAGCGGTAGGCGACGTCGATGGTGATGCCCTGCTCGCGCTCGGCGCGCAGCCCGTCGGTGACCAGCGCCAGGTCGGTGTAGTCATGGCCGCGCTCCCGCGAGGTGCGCTCCACCGAGGCCAGCTGGTCTTCCATGACGGCCTTGGAGTCGAACAGCAGCCGCCCGATCAGGGTGGACTTGCCGTCGTCGACCGATCCGGCCGTCGCGATCCGCAGCAGCGTGGTCGCCGCACTCATCAGAAATACCCCTGCCTCTTGCGGTCTTCCATGCCTGCTTCGGAGATCCGGTCATCAGCGCGGGTGGCACCGCGCTCGGTCAGCCGCGACACCGCGGTCTCGGCGATCACCTCCGCCACGGTGGCCGCCGTGGACTCCACGCAGCCGGTGCAGGTGACGTCGCCGACCGTGCGGAAGCGCACCGAGGTCTCGAAGACCTCCTCGCCTTCGGCGGGCCGCAGGAATTCATGGTCGGCCAGCAGCATCCCGTCGCGCCGGAAGACCTTGCGCTGGTGTGCGAAATAGATCGACGGCAAAATGATCTGCTCGGCGCCGATGTAGGACCAGATGTCGAATTCGGTCCAGTTCGACAGCGGGAACACCCGGATGTGCTCGCCGGCGCGGTGCCGGCCGTTGTAGAGGTTCCACAGCTCGGGCCGTTGCGCCTTGGGGTCCCACTGGCCGAACTCGTCGCGGAAGCTGAACACCCGCTCCTTGGCGCGGGCCTTCTCCTCGTCGCGGCGGGCGCCGCCGAACGCGGCGTCGAACTTGTTCTCGCGGATCGCCCGCAGCAGGGTGACGGTCTGCAGCGGGTTGCGCGACGGCCCGTTGTCGACCACCCGCCCGGCGTCGATGTCGTCCTGCACGCTGGCCACCACCAGCCGCACCCCGGTCGCCTCGACCAGCTCGTCGCGCGCGGCGATGACCTCGTCGAAGTTGTGGCCGGTGTCGACGTGCATCACCGGGAACGGCAGCCGGCCCGGCGCGAACGCCTTGACCGCCAGGTGCAGCATGACGATGGAGTCCTTGCCGCCGGAGAACAGCAGCACCGGCCGCTCGAACTCCGCGGCCACCTCCCGGATGATGTGGATGGCCTCGGCCTCCAGGGTGCGCAGATGCGTCAGCTGATACTGGCCCGCCGTTGCGACGGGCGCGGTGATGTTGCTGGTCATGAGGTCCTCGCCCGGGATATCCGATAATGTTGGTGAGACTTACCAGATTTATTGGTTATCGGCGGATATGTAACCAGCCGGACCTGGCGGCTGTCAATGTGATCCCGCTTCCCCACGGGCCTCTCCGCGGGGAGGTGGGCGCCTCAGACGGTGACTTCGCCGAGCTTGCCGGTGGCGACGTCGAACACGAACCCGCGCAGCGAGGTGGTCTGGGTGATGAACGGGCTGGCCTTGACCCGCCGCAGCGACTGCCGGACGTCCTCGGCCGGGTCCGGGAACGCCTCGGGCGCCCACGATGGCCGGATGCCGGTCTCCTCCAGGATGGAGCGCTTGAACTCGTCATCGGTGAAGGTGAGCATCCCGCAGTCGGTGTGGTGGATCAGGATGATCTCCCGGG
>CAYNJD010000577.1:0-1679 GCA_964397355.1 uncultured Mycobacterium sp.
GCCAGCTCGGCGACGTCCTCCTTGTCGACGGTCAGCGGCGCCTCCTTGACGTGCGCGGAGAACCGGGTGCGCACCTGGCCGGGACGGATCACCAGCACCCGCACCCCGTCGTCGCGCAGCGCCTCGCCCAAACCGAGGTAGAAGCCGTCGAGGCCGGCCTTGGTGGAGCCGTAGACGAAGTTGGTGCGGCGCACCCGCTCACCGGCCACCGAGCTCATCGCGATGATCTGGCCGAAGCCCTGGGCGCTCATCTTGCCGGCCAGCAGCACCCCCACCGACACCGCGGCGGTGTAGTTGATCTCGGCGACCTGCACCGCCTTGGCCTGGTCGTGCCAGAGCTGCTCGGCGTCGGCGTCCATCCCGAACGCGACGATCGCCACGTCGATGTCGCCGTCGGCGAACGCCTCGTCGATCATCTTCGGGTGCCCGGCGGTGTCGAGGGCGTCGAAGTCGATCACCCGCACCGACTTCGCGCCGGCGGCCTGCATGGCCGCCACCGCGTCGTCACGGCCGGGGTCGCTCGGCAGGCAGGCCAGCACCACGCTCGCCGAGGCGTTGCGCAGGTAGCGCGCGCAGATCGCCAGCCCGATCTCCGAAGTGCCGCCGAGCAGCAGAATGGACTGGGGGTTTCCGGTGGCGTCAAGCACCATCTACAGCAACTCCAAACGTCGGGCCATATCCGAGGCGAAGATCCCGTCGGGATCGACCTTGCGCCGCACCGCGATCCATTCGTCGATGCGCGGGTACATGGCGTGAAACATCTCCGCGCGTGTGCGGGAATCCTTGGCGGTGTAGAGCCGGCCGCCGAACTCCAGCACCCGGCGGTCGAGGCCGTTGAGGAATTCGTTGAGGCCGGCCTTGATCGGAAAGTCCACGCAGACGTTCCAGCCCGGGATCGGGAAGCTCAGCGGCGCTTGGTTTCCCGGCCCGAACAGCTTGAACACATTGAGGAACGAGTAGTGGCCCGACCGCTGGATGTCACGGATGATCGCCTTGAACTCCTCGACCGCATCGGTGGGAACCACGAACTGGTACTGCCCGAAGCCGGCGGTGCCGAAGGCGCGGTTCCACTCGCCGAACATGTCCAGCGGGTGATAGAACTGCGTCAGGTTCTGCGCTTTACCGCGGTAGGTACCCGATTTGCGGTACCACAGCTCGCCGATCGGCATGAACGTGTACTTGTTGGCCAGCCCGTTGGGGAAGACGTCGGGCAGCGTCAGCAGCTGCGGCGCATCGAATTTCAGCGGGTCGCGGGCCAGCTTGTCGGGCAGCTGGTCCAGCGTGGCCAGCGAACCCCGGGAGATCGCGGCGCGGCCCAGCTTGGGCGGCGCGCTGATCGCGTCGAACCACGCCGAGGAGTAGGTGTAATTCGCCTCGCTGCCGTCGCTGTGAAAGGCGATGGTCTCATCCAGGCTGGATGTGACGTCACCGTCGGCGATGAAGTACGCCGTCTCGGTCGGGGTCATCGCGATGACCGCCCGCAGGATGATTCCGGTCAGCCCGTTGCCGCCGACGGTGGCCCAGAACAACTCCGACTCGTCGCCGTCCGGGGTCAGGTGGCGCACCGAGCCGTCGGCGGTCAGCAGCTCCATCGAGCGCACGTGGTTGCCGAAACTCCCGGCGCTGTGGTGGTTCTTGCCGTGGATGTCGCAGGCGATCGCCCCGCCGACGGTGACCTG
>CAYNJD010000578.1:0-1670 GCA_964397355.1 uncultured Mycobacterium sp.
GTTGGTGGGCGGGGGCGGCACCGCGTTGGTGGGCGGGGGCGGCACCGCGTTGGCACCCGGGCCCGACGGATCCGTCGGCGGCGGCGGGATCGGCACGTCCGAGACCGGCGGCGCGGCAGCGGTTTCAGCGGCCGGCGCCGACGCCGCCCCACCGGACTCGGCCGCCTTCGCGGCGGCGATCATCGCGGCCTGCTCGGCGGCGATCTCCTCGGGCGTCTGCGTCTTCTGGTGCTCGTGCAGCGCCTCGATCTCATCGCGGTGCTCGACCGCGTAGCGGATCATCTCCGCGACGTTGTAGAGGTTCGCGTCGCGCACCGCGGTCAGCTGGATCGGCGGCATGTCGAAGTCGTATTCCACCCGGTTCTTGATCCGCACCGCCATCAGCGAATCCAGACCCAGCTCGATGAGCGGCACCTCCCACGGCAGGTCCTCGGGCTCGTAGCCCATGGCGCCGCCGACGATCACGCCGAGCCGATCGGCGATGGTCTCACCGGAATCCGGTGACCACTTGGCGAAGCCGGCCCCCAGGTTCGCGCCCTGAGTAAGGTTGTCGTGCAGGATCTCTGCGTCGTCGACCGCCGATTCCGCCGGGGCGGCAATGGTTTCGGCCGTCACCGCGGTGCCCACGCCGACGGCCATCGGCAGCGCCACACCGCCCTCACCGCCGCGCGACACCAGCGCGTCGTAGACCAGCGTGAACGACTCGCCGATGCGGGCGTGCACCTGCACGGCCGCCCCACCCGGGTGGCGCGTCACCGTCGTCACCAGCCGGGAGCCCTCGCCGGGCACCGCGCGCTGCTCGGAGGCCACCAGGGTGGCATCCGGAAGCACCGCGGCGGCAGCCGATTTCACCAGTGCGGCCAGGTTCGTCTCACCGCGCGCGGCGTATTCGAAGACGTGCCGGCCGTCCGGGGTCGCGACGTGCGAGCCGGGCATCACGCCGCTGGCGTCGCCGGAGAAGTGGGCGTCCAGCCAGTACGGCTTGCGCTTGAAGCGGGTCGGCGGGATGTTGGCGAACTCGGCCGGGCTGACCGGTCCTTCGGCGTGGCGCGGGAACAGCGTGCGCATGTCCAGGTCGTGGCCGTAGACGTAGAGCTGGGCCATCGCCATCGTCATGGAGTCGACCTCGTCGGCCTTGCGGGCCAGCGTGGCGATCAGCTGCGCGTCGGGCAGCCCGGCGTCGGCGGTGGTCAGCCCCACCTGCATGAGCGCCACCGGGTTGGGCGCCAGCTCCAGGAAGGTGGTGTAGCCGTTGTCGACGGCGTTGCGCACCCCGTGGGTGAAGTACACCGAGTGACGCAGGCCCTTCTTCCAGTAGTCGACGCCGTGGATCGGCTCGCCGCCGGGCTTGATGTAGCTGCCCTCGTGCACGGTGGAGAAGTAGTTGCAGTCCAACGGCATCGGCTCGATGCCCTGCAGGTCCGCGGTGAACTCGCCGAGCAGCGGGTCCATCTGGGCGGTGTGGCTGGCGCCCTTGGTCGCGAACTTGCGGGCGAAGCGGCCCTCGGTCTCGGCGCGGGCGATGATCGCGTCGACCTGCTCGGGCGGACCGCCGATCACGGTCTGATTCGGTGCGGCGTAGACGCAGACCTCGAGGTCGGGGAAGTCGGCGAAGACGGTCTTGATCTCCTCGGCGGAGTACTCCACCAGCGCCATCAGCCGGATGTACT
>CAYNJD010000579.1:0-208 GCA_964397355.1 uncultured Mycobacterium sp.
CCGTTGACCTTTTCCTTACCATGGAAACGCTCTGCCGACTGAGCTAAGGGGGCCTACATGTTGCTGCCCACGGCGGCCATTCGGCGCCGCAAGCCTGTAGAAGGTTACAACCTCGCCCGCGAGGTCACCAAACCGCAATGACCGTTGCCCGTGCCACCGCTCCCAAACGCGGCGACCTGCCGCGCCCGGCTTCGCCGCGCTTGCAGTC
>CAYNJD010000579.1:308-1668 GCA_964397355.1 uncultured Mycobacterium sp.
GGCCACCCCCAAACGCGGCGACCTGCCGCGCCCGGCTTCGCCGCGCTTGCAGTCGGCCACCCCCAAACGCGGCGACCTGCCGCGCCCGGCTTCGCCGCGCTTGCAGTCGCCGCTGCTTTAGGCTGGAGGGCGTGCCCGAATCCGATCGGCTGTATTTTCGCCAACTGCTCTCCGGACGCGATTTCGCCGTCGGAGACCCGATGGCTACCCAGATGCGCAATTTCGCGTACCTGATCGGCGACCGCCAGACCGGCGACGCTGTGGTGGTCGACCCGGCCTACGCCGCCGGTGATCTGCTCGACGCCGTCGAGGCCGACGGCATGCGACTGTCCGGCGTGCTGGTCACCCATCACCACCCCGACCACGTCGGCGGGAAGATGATGGGATTCGAGCTCAAGGGCCTCGCCCAGCTGCTGGAGCGGGCCAACGTTCCGGTTCACGTCAACACCCATGAGGCACAGTGGGTTTCGGGTGTAACCGAGATTCCCATGTCGGATTTGACTCCGCACGATCACGGCGACAAGGTCAGCGTCGGCGACATCGAGATCGAGCTGCTGCACACTCCCGGGCACACCCCGGGCAGCCAGTGCTTCCTGCTCGACGGCCGGCTGGTCGCCGGCGACACCTTGTTCCTGGACGGCTGCGGCCGCACCGATTTCCCGGGCGGCGACTCCGACGAGATGTTCCGCAGCCTGCAGCAGCTGGCCGCCCTGCCGGGCGACCCGACGGTGTTTCCCGGCCACTGGTATTCGGCCGACCCGAGCGCTGCGCTGTCCGAGGTCAAGCGATCCAACTACGTATTCCGCGCCAGCAGCCTGGAGCGATGGCGCATGCTGATGGGCGGATGAGGGGACAGCCGATGGGATCAGTCGAAGATCGCTGGTACGACATCACCCACGCGGGGCCGGAGGCCTGGCTGGCGTGTGCCGCGTGGCTGGCGATCGGGATCACCGTCCTGGCGCTGATCTATCTGAACCGCCAACTGCAGCGCAACCGGCGCGCGGCCGCCGAGCAGACCCGCCCGCACGTGGCGATGTTCATGGAGCCGCACGCCGCCGACTGGCACGTCATCGAGCTGGTGGTCCGCAACTTCGGGAAGACCCCGGCCTATGACATCCGGTTCTCGTTCGCCCAGCCGCCGACCGTGGCCCGCTACGAGACGGCCTCGGACGGCTACGCCGACGTCGTCGCGCTGCAGCTGCCCGAGGAGCTGACCGTGCTGGCGCCGAACCAGGAGTGGCGCACGGTGTGGGACTCGGCGATCGACCGGGCCGAACTCGGTGAGGGCATCGAGTCGCGGTTCACCGGGACGGTCAGCTACTCCGACACCCCCGAGGACCAGAAGAAGGGCTGGTTCGGG
>CAYNJD010000580.1:0-1664 GCA_964397355.1 uncultured Mycobacterium sp.
AGCACCAGCACCAGCGACGTCAGCGCCATCAGCTCCCAGGCGAACAGGAACGTGGTCACCGAGCCCGCCGCCGGAACGGCCAACAGCGTGACGACGAACAGCGGCAGTGTCGCCAGCGGGACCGCGCCGAGTCCCTCGTGGCGGGCATAGCCGATCCAGTACAGTCCGGCCGCCACCGCCACCGCGCCGGTGAGCACCATGAAGAGCCCGCCGACCGGCTCCACCCGCAGCTGCACCCCCAGCAGCGGCAGCAGCCAGCCGACCCGGACCGCGGGCAGCGCGCCGAACATGCCTGCCAGGCCCGCGCCCACCCCGGCGGCGCCGAGGCCGATCGTCGTCGCACCGCTGAGCAACGGCCCGAACGTTGCGCGGCGCAAGGATTCCGGGGGAGAGGCAGTCACCTTCCGGTCACCGACCGGAGTGCGGTGAGGATCTGGTCGGGGGTGGGCGGGCAGCCGGGGATCTCGACGTCGACTCCGACGACCTCGCCCACGGCACCCACGGTGCCGTACGCCTGCGCGAACACCCCGCGGTTGAGGGCGCAGTCGCCGCAGGCGATGACCCGCCTGGGCTGCGGGGTGGCCTCGACGGTGTTGCGCAGCGGTCCGGCCATGTTGCGGGTGACCACCCCGGTGACCAGCAGCGCGTCGGCGTGCCGCGGCGACGCGACGAGCCGGGCGCCGAACCGTTCGGCGTCGTACACCGGACCGAAAGCCGCGGCGATCTCGATCTCGCACCCGTTGCACGATCCGGCGTCGACGTGGCGGACCTGCACCGAGCCGGACAGTGCGCGCGGCGCATCGGCGGCGTCGGAGCGGGCCGCGGCGGGTTCGGTGACGCGGCCGGTACGAAGGATCCGCGCGAGCCAGCTCATAGGCCCGCCCGCAGATCGTCGAGGATCGCGACCTGATCGCTGAGCAGCCCGGTCAGGGCCTTGCGTGCCACCGCCAGCAGCTCGGTGATCACCGGTGAGGCGATCGAGTAGACCACCGTGTTGCCCTCCTTGGTCGCGGTGACGACGCCGGCGCGTCGAAGCACCCCCAGCTGCTGGGACAGGTTGGACGCCTCCAACCCGATCTCGGGCAGCAACTCACTCACGGTGCGGTCGCGTTCGGCGAGCAGCTCCAGTACCCGGATCCGGGCCGGGTGGCCGAGCGTCTTGAAGAACTCGGCCTTCACCTGGTGCAGCGAGTTCGGCATGGCGCAGACCATAGCAGTGAAATCATCAATTGAAAATATTTTCATATTCTGTGGTCTTTGCGCGCCCGGCACCCCGGGCACCGTTTGACCGGCCCGATAGGGCAGGATGAGAATGCCGTCGCGGACGATCGTCGCGATGGCGCTGTCATGCGCGGAGCCTCAAGGAGCCTGATGCCGGAGCCGACGAGTACCGACGGAATCCAGCCGACCGGCCGCCCCCACTACTCCCGGGTGCTGCTCAAGCTGGGTGGGGAGATGTTCGGCGGCGGCCAGGTCGGGCTGGACCCCGACGTCGTCGCCCAGGTCGCCCGCCAGATCGCCGAAGTGGTCCGCGACGGCGTGCAGGTCGCGGTCGTCATCGGCGGCGGCAACTTCTTCCGCGGCGCCCAGCTGCAACAGCGCGGCATGGAGCGGATGCGCTCGGACTACATGGGCATGCTCGGCACCGTGATGAACAGCCTTGC
>CAYNJD010000581.1:0-1650 GCA_964397355.1 uncultured Mycobacterium sp.
TGAGTTCCTAACCGGAGTCAAGCCACGTGTTGGCTCGTAGGCTGGGTGTCGGCGGGCCCGGATGTTGGAGCGCTTGGCGACTTCTGTGACTCCTGGCCCGCCGCCTCCTTGCGGCGTTCGCGCATTCTCTTGTGCCGGACGTTGTCGCGTCGGCGCGGTTCGAGTTGGTAACGCTGCTGGACGATGATGCGACCTTCGGCCTCGGTGATCACGGTGCCGTCGACATCGCGCAGGACGTAGTGCGCTCCGTTGCGCATGCAGGCCGCGATCCGGGTCAGCATGATCGTTGCCAGGTGGCAGATCGCCGAGGAATGGTGCCGGTCGCCGGCCATCAGGCGCTGGTACTTCGCTGCGATCTGGGGATCGACCTTGCGGGCGTGGTCGGCGGCCGCGAACAGCATCTCACGCAGCAGTGGGTCGCCGGCTTTAGTGATGCTGGACTCGACTTTGCTGACCCCGGATTGGCTGACTCTAGGCACCAGGCCGGAGTAGGCGCGGACCGCGGCCAAGGACGTGAACCGGTGGGGATCGCCGATCCGGCCGGCGATCACGGCGCTGATCGTGGGACCGACGCCGGGTGCTGAGGCGACGATGCCGTCGGGGTCGGCGTCGGCGTAGAGGTTCGCGAGCCGCTCGTCGATCTCTTTGATCTGACCGGTCAGGAACAGCGCCTGTTCGGCCTCGTGGGCGATGTCGGCGGCCAGTTCGGCGAAGTCCATCCCGTCGCCATCCCCGGTGTCCCACAGTGCGAGAGTCTCTTTCGCCGCGAGGATTAGCGCAGCGGCCCGGTCCTCGCGCCAGGCGCCGCGGGAACGGCCGATCAGGAACCGGGACAGGCGGGCCTGGCCGAGCCGGATCACCACGTGCGGGTCGGCGTAGCGGGCCAGGAACTCCAACGCCGCGATGCCATAGCGAGCGTTCATGGCCTCGTACCAGGCCGGGCCGAGAAGCTCGGTCAGCGCGTCGAGTCGGGCGAAGACCGCAGTACGGCGTTTCACCATCGTCGAGCGCTGCTTAGTCAGCCGGCGCAACGGATCGGCCGGCCCCTGCCCTGAATACTCGCGCAGCCCTTCGGGATGCAGCAGCGGCAGCCGCGCCAGGAGCTCGGAGTCGATCCGATCGTTCTTGGTGTGCTTGGAGTAGTACTTACGCAGGTCCGACGACTGCGTTGTAGGGACCATCACCACCTTCGTGCCGCGGCGGCGGAACCACTCCGCGACCACGATCCACGCGTTCCTCGTAGGCTCGACCACCACGGTCAGCTCGCCCGGGTCTTCAAGGTCGAGGTCGTTCCAGAGCCGCTCCAAATCCGCCGGCCTGGTCCAGAACTTCCGGCCCCGCCACACCGTCTTCCCGTCAGCGGCGAGGGTCGCCTGATGCGCAGCCCGACAGGCCACGTCGATACCTAACGTCAACGCCATCGTCGTCCTCCTGTCAGTCACTTCGGATTCCCAGGTGACTGACCACCACGGCCACGGCCCAGACATTCTCTAAGCAGGAGTCCCGCACCCAGGCTGGCTCCAAGTTCCCGAACAGGGACACCGCTCGACCAGACACCGGGCCCGCGGGCGGCCACTCAGATGCCAGGGATCACCACGTGTCCCGGTCGGTAGCCTCGACCGCCCACGGACCCACTCAAAGGCTAAATGT
>CAYNJD010000582.1:0-1648 GCA_964397355.1 uncultured Mycobacterium sp.
AGTTCAAGGGCACCGGTAACGCGGAGCTCAAGCTGGACCGCAAGATCGCCGAGCGCAGGGTGTTCCCGGCGGTGGACGTGAATCCGTCCGGCACCCGTAAGGACGAGCTGCTGCTCTCCCCGGATGAGTTCGCCATCGTGCACAAGCTGCGTCGCCTGCTCTCGGGGCTGGACTCGCATCAGGCCATCGATTTGTTGATGAGCCAGCTGCGCAAGACCAAGAACAACTACGAGTTCCTGGTCCAGGTCTCCAAGACCACACCGGGAATGGACAACGACTGACCGACGTTTTGGGGGAGCGCCAGCGCAACTGGCATAATCGACCATCTCAGGTTCCGGTTCACGTCTGCTCACGCGGGCGACCCGGCGGCCAACGATCGAAGAGGACATCATGAAATCTGGCATTCACCCTGCCTACGGCGAGACCACCGTGGTCTGCGGTTGCGGCAACAGCTTCACCACCCGCAGCACCAAGGAGAGCGGCCACATCGTGGTCGAGGTCTGCTCGCAGTGCCACCCGTTCTACACCGGTAAGCAGAAGATCCTCGACAGCGGCGGCCGGGTCGCCCGTTTCGAGAAGCGCTACGGCAAGCGCAAGGTCGGTACCGCAGCCGACGCAGCTGCCGCCGACAAGTAGCGTCCTCACCGACGCCCGGAACGTGTCCGCACGTCACCCGGGCGTCGGCTTGCGTTCGGGGATGGAGGTGAGATGACCCGCAGCATGCAGGCGATCGACGCCCTGCTGGCCGAACACGCCGCCCTGGAAACTCAGCTCTCCGACCCCGAACTGCACAACAATCCGGCCGAGGCGCGCCGCGCCGGGCGCCGGTTCGCCCAGTTGGCCCCGATCGTGGCCACCCACCGCAAGCTGGAGTCGGCCCGCGGCGACCTGGAGGCCGCCCGTGAGCTGGCCACCGACGACGCGTCGTTCGCCGACGAGGTCCCCGAGCTGGAGGCCCGCGTCGCCGAACTGGACGCAGCGCTCACCGACATGCTCGCGCCCCGCGACCCCCATGACGCCGACGACATCGTGCTGGAGGTCAAGTCCGGCGAGGGCGGGGAGGAATCGGCGCTGTTCGCCGCCGACCTGGCCCGGATGTACATCCGCTACGCCGAACGGCACGGCTGGTCGGTGACGGTGCTCGACGAGACCACCTCCGACCTCGGCGGCTACAAGGACGCCACACTGACCATCGCCAGCAAGGGCGACAGCGTCGACGGCGTGTGGTCGAAGATGAAGTTCGAGGGCGGGGTGCACCGGGTGCAGCGGGTGCCGGTCACCGAATCCCAGGGCCGGGTCCACACCTCGGCGGCCGGCGTGCTCGTCTATCCCGAGCCCGAAGAGGTCGGCGAGGTGCAGATCGACGAATCCGACCTGCGCATCGACGTCTACCGGTCCTCCGGCAAGGGCGGTCAGGGCGTCAACACCACCGACTCCGCGGTGCGCATCACCCACCTACCCACCGGGATAGTCGTCACCTGCCAGAACGAGCGGTCCCAGCTGCAGAACAAGACCCGCGCGCTGCAGGTGTTGGCCGCCCGGCTGCAGGCGCTGGCCGAGGAGCAGGCGCTGGCCGACGCCTCCGCAGACCGCGCCAGCCAGATCCGCACCGTGGACCGCAGCGAGCGCATCCGCACCTACAACTTCC
>CAYNJD010000583.1:0-1647 GCA_964397355.1 uncultured Mycobacterium sp.
CTGGCGGGGTTGCCGGGCTGGCGGGTGGTCGAGCCGGTCGACGAGCCGAGTGCGATCACCACGCTGGCGCCGACGGCCGATGCCGACCCGGCGGCGGTGCGCACCGCCCTGATCGCCGAGCATCGGATCGTCACCACCGCTGCCGGCGTCGAGCGGGCACCGCTGGAGCTGACCGCGCCGGTACTGCGGATCTCCCCGCACGTCGACGCCACCGCCGATGACCTGGCGGTGTTCGCCCAGGCACTGAGGGCGGTGACCCCCGCGGCGTGAACCGCCGTGCGTTTCCTGATTGATCCCCCGCTGGTGTGGGTACGCACGAAGGCACCGCCCGCCATGGGGGAGGGCTACATCAGCTTTGGACGGGGCAGTCATGACTACGACGACAACCGAACGCGCCCGCGCGACCACACACCGGCTGGGCCTGGCCGAAATCCTGGTGCTGCTGGCCGGTGGCGGGCAGCCACCGATCAAGATCACCGCCTACGACGGCAGCAGCGTCGGGCCCGACGACGCCGCGCTGGGCGTCGACCTGCTCAACCCGCGGGCCACCACCTACCTGGCCACCTCGCTGGGGCAACTCGGGATCGCCCGGTCCTATATCGCCGGCGATCTGGAACTGCGCGGTGTGCACCCGGGAAACCCCTACGACGTGCTCAACGCCTTGGCCGACCTGGAATTCAAACAGCCGTCACCGCGGGTGCTCCTCGACATCGTGCGCTCGATCGGTCTCAAGCATCTCAAGCCGATCGCCCCGCCGCCGGAAGAGGCGCCGGCCAAGTGGCGCCGCACCGCGGCGGGGCTGCGGCATTCCAAGTCCCGCGACGCCAATGCCATCCACCACCACTACGACGTGTCCAACCGGTTCTACGAATGGGTGCTGGGTCCGTCGATGACCTACACCTGCGCGATCTACCCGAACGCCGACGCGACGCTGGAGGAAGCCCAGGAGAACAAGTACCGGCTGATCTTCGACAAGTTGCGCCTGAAACCGGGCGACCGGCTGCTCGACGTCGGCTGCGGCTGGGGCGGCATGGTGCGTTACGCCGCGCGCCGCGGAGTGCGCGCGCTCGGCGCCACCCTGTCGTCGGAGCAGGTCGCCTGGGCGCAGCAGGCCATCGCCGACGAGGGGCTTTCCGAGCTCGCCGAAGTCCGGCACTGCGACTACCGCGACGTGACCGATAGCGGGTTCGATGCCGTCTCCTCGATCGGGCTCACCGAGCACATCGGCGTGAAGAACTACCCGTCCTACTTCGGCTTCCTCAAATCGAAACTGCGCACCGGCGGCCTACTGCTCAACCACTGCATCACATTGCCGGACAACTCGACGTTCAAGGGCGACGCCTTCACCGACCGGTACGTTTTCCCCGACGGCGAGATCACCGGTGCGGGACGGGTCATCACCGAGATTCAGCAGACCGGTTTCGAGGTGGTGCATGAGGAGGACTTCCGGCACCACTACGCCAAGACGCTGCGCGCCTGGAGCCAGAACCTGGTCGACCACTGGGACGAAGCCGTCGCCGAGGTTGGCCTGGGCCGCGCCAAGGTGTGGGGGCTCTACATGGCGGCGTCGGTGCTCGGCTTCGAGCGCAACCTGTTTCAACTGCACCACGTGCTGGCCGCCAAGCTCGGCGAGCGGGGCGACGACGG
>CAYNJD010000584.1:0-1646 GCA_964397355.1 uncultured Mycobacterium sp.
TGGAGATCGCCGAGCAGATCAACAACAACGGACCGCTGGCGGTGCAGGCGATGCTGCGCACCATCCACGAGACCGAGGGCATGCATGAGAACGACGCCTTCAAGCTCGACACCCAGATCGGGATCAAGGTGTTCTTGAGCGAGGACGCCAAGGAGGGTCCGCGGGCGTTCGCCGAGAAGCGCAAGCCCGAGTTCAAGAACCGCTGATGCAGATCGCGGTCACCGGCGGCACCGGCTACCTCGGCGCCCACACCGTCAAGGCCTTGCTGGAGGCCGGGCATTCGGTGCGGCTGCTGGTCGCCCCTGGATGCGGTTCCGAGCCGGTCATCCCCAGGCTGCGCGAGCTGGGCCCGCTGGACGTGCTCGACGGCGACATCCGCGACGCCGCGGTGGTGGGTGCGCTGCTCGACGGCTGCGACTCAGTGCTGCACGCCGCCGGGGTGGTCGGGACCAACGACCGCCACGAGAAGCTGATGTGGGACATCAATGCTCACGCCACCGAGGCGATCCTGACCCGGGCGGTGGCCGCCGGCCTGGATCCGGTGGTGTCGGTCAGCAGCTACAGCGCGTTGTTCCCGCCGCCCGATGGCGTGATCGGCCCGGACTCGCCCACCGTGCCCGGCCGCAGCGCCTACGCCCGCACCAAGGCGTACGGCGAGCGGGTGGCCCGCCGGCTGCAGGACGAAGGCGCACCGGTGGTGGTCACCTACCCGTCGAGCGTGGTCGGACCCGCTTTTTGGACGGCACCCGGCGTCACCGAGCGGGGCTGGGCGCCGATCGTGAAGTACCGGGTGGCGCCGGTGGTGCGTGGCGGCATGGCGATGGTCGACGTCCGCGACGTCGGCCGGGTGCACGCTGCGGTGATGCGTCCCGGCCGCGGCCCGCACCGTTACCTGTGCGGCGGGATCATGGTCGGCTTCGACGAGATGATCGCCGCGGTGGAACAGGGTTTGGGCGCTCCCGTTCGGCGAATCCGGGTTGCTCCCAGTGTGTTTCGCGGGATCGGCCGGGTCAGTGATTTCGCGAGCCGGTTGCTGACGTTGCCCGAGGGGCTCAGTTACGAGGCGGCCTGGCTGTTGACGTCGGCGACCCCGACCGACGACTCGGCCACGCTGGCCGACCTGGGGCTGCAGTGGAGTTCGCCGGTCGAGGCGATCGTGGAGTCATTGCGCGCCGGGCCGCGGTCCGTCGCGTCGGCCTCCCCACCCGTCGCCCCGCCGGCACACCCACCGGCCTCCCCTCCCGTCTACCCGCCGAACGTGTAACCACTGCGAAATTCCGGCGAGATTTTCGCAGCCAGTACACGTTCGACGTTTTCTGTCAGGGGCCGTAGGCAGACTCCCGCCATGTCAACACCATTCCTGGGCAGTGAGGCGGTCCGAAGCGGCCGGTTGACGCCATACAACTTGAGGAGCCGGTTCGTCGCGATCCATCCGGACGTCTATGTACCGGCCGGAACTCGGCCCACCGCGGTATTGCGGGCCCGGGCCGCGTGGCTGTGGTCGAAGCGGCGCGGGGTAGTCGCCGGCCAGTCGGCCGCCGCACTGCATGGCGCGAAATGGGTCGACGATCACGCACCAGCGGAGTTGCTTTATGACTGTCGCCGGCCTCCCAAGCACATCCGCACCTGGTCGGACCGCTTCGATG
>CAYNJD010000585.1:0-1646 GCA_964397355.1 uncultured Mycobacterium sp.
CGCGGCTGATGCGCCTGGCGTTTCGGTTCGTTCAGTTCGCCGACGGCAAGACCGACACCCAGCCCAACGCCGATGGTGTTCTGCCGGAGCTGATTTCGGCGGCCGGTTTCGTCGACGTGTGCGAGGCCGAGGTGGTGGCCACCGTCAACGGGTCGATCTCGATCTATGTCGCCCGCAAGCGGTGATCACCCCAGTGCGTGCATGACGACGGCCGGCGTCAGGCCCATCATCTCCCGCATCTGCCGGGTGAAGTGGGCCTGATCGGCAAACCCCGCGGCCACCGCCGCCTCAGCCGGCGGCATGCCCGACTGCAGCGCCTCGACGGCCCTGCGCAACCGGGACCAGACCCGCCAGCGGGTCAGCGGCATGCCCAGTTCCCGGCGCGCCAGCGCGCGCAGCCGTTGCGGCGAAACACCCACCGCGGCAGCCAGGCTCGGCATGGCGATGTCGCCGTCGGCCAGCATGGCCAGCGCTGTCACCAGCCGCGCATCCAGCTCGCGTGACGGCCGCCGGCACGCAGCCGCGACATCGGGTTCGCCCAGGTCGCCCAGCTCGGGGGCGGTGGCGATCCCGACGTCGTATCGCTGGCGCAACCGGTCGGCGAACAAGCAGTGCGGCTCGATGAAGTAGGTGACCAGGCCGGATGCGGCCAGGATGCGGTGCGGTGCCATCGGTGCCACCACCAGCGCGACGGCTTGATGACGGATTCCGGCCGGGTCCATCATCGCGACCTCGCCTCGTTCGGCGACCACGATCTGGAAGGCGCCGTGGCGGTGAATCGGGCCGCCGCCGCCCACCGGACCGCGATACACCGCGTAGCCGTCGCCGATGACAAGCGGCGGTGCCGAATTCGCGCACGCGGCCACCGTCGGCTCACCCCCAGCGCGGGGTCAGCGTCCCCAGCGCACCCAGCGCGACCGCCGCCGCGGTGGAGGTCCGCAGCACGGTCGGTCCCAGCCGTGTCGCCACCGCACCGGCGCCGGTCAGCGCGGTGATCTCGGCGTCGCTGATACCGCCTTCCGGGCCGACCAGCAAGGCCAGCGGATCGGCACCCGGTCGCAGCTCAGCCAGTCCGGTGGTCGCCGCGTCGTGCAGCGCAAGCACCGTGGTGCCGTCGGCCACCCGGTCTCGGACCCACGACACCAGCTCGGCGGTGGCCAAAACCCCGTTCACCGGCGGAATGTGGGCCCGGCGGGACTGTGCGGCAGCCGCCCGGACAACCGCCCGCCACCGCCGCAACCCCTTGTCGGCGCGCGAGCCGTCCCAGCGAGCCACGCAGCGGTCGGCCTGCCAGGCCACGAACGCGTCGGCGCCGGCCTCGGTGGCCAACTCGACTGCCAGCTCGGAGCGTTCGGATTTGGGCAGCGCCTGCACCACCGTGACCGGCGGAACGGGCGCCTGTACGGCCCGGCGCTCGAGCACCCGGGCCCGCAATCGGCCGCGGTCAGCCTCCTCGACCCGGCATTCGGCCAGCACCCCGGCGCCGTCGCCCAGCGTCAGCAGCTCGCCGGGCCGAAGCCGGCGCACCGTCGCGGCGTGGAAGCCGGCGTCGCCGTCGACGACGGCCACCGCACCCACCTCGGGCAGCGCGTCGACGTAGAACAGGCCGCCCAAGACTCAGCGGCCGGTGAAGGTTTCGCGCAGCC
>CAYNJD010000586.1:0-1638 GCA_964397355.1 uncultured Mycobacterium sp.
AGCTGAACGAACCAGGAAGGCCGCACGGGCGTCCATGTCTGTTACAGAAATTGAAGAAGGCGTTTTCGAGTCCACCGCTGTCATCGACAACGGCAGCTTCGGCAAGCGCACCATCCGCTTCGAGACCGGCCGGCTGGCCCAGCAGGCCGCGGGCAGCGTCGCCGCCTACCTCGACGACGAGACCATGCTGCTGTCGGCGACCACCGCCAGCAAGGCTCCCAAGGAGCACTTCGACTTCTTCCCGCTCACCGTCGACGTCGAGGAGCGGATGTATGCCGCCGGGCGGATCCCCGGCTCGTTCTTCCGCCGCGAGGGCCGGCCGTCCACCGACGCGATCCTGACCTGCCGGCTCACCGACCGCCCGCTGCGCCCGTCGTTCGTCGATGGCCTGCGCAACGAGATCCAGGTGGTCGTGACGGTGCTGAGCCTGGACCCCAAGGATCTCTACGACGTGGTGGCGATCAATGCCGCGTCGGCCTCCACGCAGCTGGCCGGCCTGCCGTTCTCCGGCCCGGTCGGTGCGGCGCGGGTGGCGCTGATCGACGGCACCTGGGTGGCGTTCCCCACCGTCGAGCAGTTGGAGCGCGCGGTATTCGACATGGTGCTGGCCGGGCGCACCCTCGATGACGGTGACGTGGCGATCATGATGGTCGAGGCCGAGGCCACCGAGAACGTCATCGAGCTCATCGATGCCGGCGCGCAGGCACCGACCGAGGCCGTGGTGGCCGAAGGCCTGGAGGCGGCCAAGCCGTTCATCGCGGCGCTGTGCAAGGCCCAGCAGGAGCTGGCCGACGCGGCCGCTCGCCCGACCGTCGAATACCCGCTGTTCCCGGCCTACGGCGAGGACGTCTACTACTCGGTCGCCTCGATCGCCACCGACGAGCTGGCCAAGGCGCTGACCATCGCCGGCAAGGCCGAGCGCGACGAGCGCACCGAGGAGATCAAGTCCGAGGTCGCCGAGCGACTCGCCGAAACCTACGAGGGCCGCGAGAAGGAGATCAGCGCCGCCTACCGCAGCCTGACCAAGAAACTGGTGCGCCAGCGCATCCTGACCGACCACTTCCGCATCGACGGCCGCGGCATCACCGACATCCGGGCGCTGAGCGCCGAGGTCGCGGTAGTGCCCCGGGCGCACGGCAGCGCGCTGTTCGAGCGCGGCGAGACCCAGATCCTGGGAGTGACCACCCTGGACATGGTCAAGATGGCGCAGCAGATCGACTCGCTGGGCCCGGAGACCTCCAAGCGCTACATGCACCACTACAACTTCCCGCCGTTCTCCACCGGTGAGACCGGCCGGGTCGGTTCGCCCAAACGCCGCGAGATCGGCCACGGCGCGCTGGCCGAGCGGGCGCTGGTGCCGGTGCTGCCCAGCATCGAGGAATTCCCCTACGCCATCCGGCAGGTGTCGGAAGCCCTGGGCTCCAACGGATCCACCTCGATGGGGTCGGTCTGCGCCTCCACGCTGGCGCTGCTCAACGCCGGGGTGCCGCTGAAGGCTCCGGTCGCCGGCATCGCGATGGGCCTGGTCTCCGACGACATCGAGATCGACGGCAAGACCGAGCGCCGGTTCGTCGCGCTCACCGACATCCTGGGCGCCGAGGACGCGTTCGGCGACATGGACTTCAAGGTCGCCGGCAC
>CAYNJD010000587.1:0-1613 GCA_964397355.1 uncultured Mycobacterium sp.
GGTGTCGGTCAGCACCTGCGCGATCGCCGCCGGCGCCGGCGTCACCAGCGCCACGTGCCGGCACCGGGACCGCAGCGTGATCGCGATGTCCTCCGGGTCGACCGAGGGGGCGCACAGCAGGAACACCGTCGACGGCGGCGGCTCCTCGACGACCTTCAGCAGTGCGTTGGCCGCTCCCTCGGTGAGCCGGTCGGCGTCCTCGATCACCACGATCTGCCACCGGCCGGTGCCGGGCCGGCGCGAGGCGACCTGCACGGTGGCCCGCATCTCGTCGACCCCGATGGACAGCCCCTCGGGCACCACCCGCCGCACATCGGCGTGGGTGCCGGCCATCGTCGTTGTGCAGGCGCGGCACCGACCGCAGCCCGGCCCGCCATCCGCGTCGTCGGCGGTGCACTGCAGTGCCGCGGCGAAACACAGCGCCGCTATCGACCGGCCCGACCCCGGTGGGCCGGTGATCAGCCAGGCATGTGACATACCGCCGGCAGCCATGCCGCTGTGAGCCGCGTCATTCCGGGAAGCCCGTGCGGCGGCCAGTAACTCGGCTTCCACCGAATGCTGGCCGACCAATCGTGCGAATACCCCGGACATCACCGGTCACAGTAGTGGGTTCGGCGGACATTCGGACTCCGGCTTTGTCGGCCCGCCGGATACGGTGTGCTGGTGAGTACCACGACGCTGGGCGGGCGGATCAGCCGATTCGTCCGCTGGGTGGTGCGCACGCCGTGGCCGGTGTTCACGCTGAGCATGCTGCAGGCCGACATCATCGGTTCGCTGTTCGTGTTCGGCTTCCTGCGGTTCGGTCTGCCCTTCGAGGACCGGATCAACCTGCAGGACCTGCCGCGCGTCAATCTGGTGGCCTTCGCCGTCGCACTGCTGTGCCTGTTCGCCGTCGGCTTCTCGATCAGCACCTCGCTGCTGATGCCGGTGTTCCGCTGGCAGCGCCGGGAGACGCGGCTCACCGACGCCGAGGCCGACCCCGCCGACACCGAGCTGGCCCGCTCCCGTGCGCTGCGGATGCCCTTCTACCGCTCGCTGATCAGCATCAGCTATTGGACGGTGGGCGGGGTGCTGTTCGTGATCGCCAGCTGGCCGGTCGCACACGACGTGGTGCCGGTGGTGGTCACCGCCACCGCGCTGGGCGCCGCCGCCACCGCGATCATCGGCTACCTGCAGTCCGAGCGGGTGCTGCGGCCGGTGGCCGTCGCGGCGCTGCGCGGTGGGGCGCCGGAGAATCTGCATGCGCCCGGGGTGATCCTGCGGCAGCTTTTGACCTGGCTGCTGTCGACCGGGGTGCCGCTGCTGGCGATCGTGCTGTCGGTGGTGGCCGCCAAGACATCACTGCTCGACGCCTCGGCGGACAAGCTGTTCACCCCGATCCTGTTCATGGCGCTGGCCGCGCTGGTGATCGGTTTGGCCGGCACCGCCCTGGTGTCGATGTCGATCGCCGACCCGCTGCGGCAGCTGCGCTGGGCGCTCGGGGAGGTGCAGCGCGGCAACTACAACGCGCACATGCAGATCTACGACGCCAGTGAGCTCGGCCTGCTGCAGGCCGGGTTCAACGACATGGTGCGTGATCTGGCCGAGCGGCAGCGGCTGCGCGACCTGTTCGG
>CAYNJD010000588.1:0-1606 GCA_964397355.1 uncultured Mycobacterium sp.
GTTGCCGCCGACGCCGCCGCGGCCACCCGAGCCGCCGGATTGCCCGTCGGTGCCGTCCGGGCTGGCGGCGGTGCCGTTGTCGCCGGATGCGCCGGCCGCGCCATCGCCGCCGTCGCCGCCGGCGCCGCCGTTGCCGTAGTCGCCGCCGTCACCGCCGGCGCCGCCGTTGCCGCCGGATTCGCCTGCGGCGGTGGGGCTGAAGCCGTCGCCGCCGCGGCCACCGTTGCCGCCGACGGTGGTGGCCGCGCCGTCAGCGCCCCGCACACCGGCGGTGCCACCGGCAGCCGCGGTGCCGCCGTTGCCGCCGACACCCGCGGTGCCGACATCGCCGCCGTTGCCGCCCGCGCCGCCGTCGGGGTGATCCGCCGTACCGGCCGCACCGGCACCGCCGTTGCCACCGGCGCCCGCCGCGCCGCCGGCGCCACCATTGCCACCGTCACCGACGGTTCCGGCCGCCCCCGCGCCGCCCGACGAGCCGAACCATGCCGTGCTGGTGCCGCCGGCGCCGGCCGTGCCCGCCGCGCCACCGTTGCCGCCGTCACCGCCGTTACCGCCATCACCGCCGTCGGTGCCGTCGCCGCCGATGCCGGTGCCGCCGTTAGCGAACGAGCCGGTCTCGCCGTCGTCACCGCTGGCCCCGGCCGCGCCGGTACCACCGACGCCGCCGGACCCGCCGCTGCCGGCCGCGCCGCCCTGGCCGCCGGCGCCCAGCACGAAGGCCTTGGAGGACCCGCCGGTTCCACCGTTGCCGCCGGCGCCGCCGTTGCCGCCCACACCACCATTGCCGCTGTCGATACCGGTCACGCCGACCGCTCCGGCCACCCCGGTGACACCGTCACCGCCGGCGCCGCCGGCACCGCCGATGCCGAACAGCCAGCCCGCTCCCACACCGCCGTTGCCGCCGTCACCGCCGATCGCACCGGCCAGGCCCGCGCCGCCGACACCGCCGGCACCGCCGACGCCCATCCAGCTGCCGCCCGCGCCGCCGTTGCCGCCGTCGAGACCGGCCGCGCCGTCGCCGCCGGCACCGCCGTTGCCGAACAGTCCCGCCGCGCCGCCGTTGCCGCCGGCCACGCCGGTCAGCGAGCCGTCATAGCCGGCGCCGCCGTCACCGAACAGCCAGCCGCCGGCGCCGCCGTCGGGATTCAGTTCGGTGCCCGCCGCACCGTTGCCGATGATGATGGTGCCGAAGCCGAACGTGTTGTTGATGAAGTCGTTGACCTGGCTGCCGAACGGGCTGGTGATCCAGTCGACCATGCTGGCGTGCATCGGGGTGTAGATGTACTGGTCGACGAACGAGGTCAGGTCGAACGGATCGCCGGCGGCCAGCCCCGGCAGCTCGCCGACCGAATCCGCGCCGGCGTCCAGGCCGGTGAGGTAGTCGGTCCAGGCCGTCGGGCTCAGCCAGGAGTCCAGGTCCCAGCCGTCGGCGTCGACGCCGGGCCAAGCCTCGGGGGTGAACAGGTCGGCCAGCCACTCCAGGTCGGCGTCGGCGTGCGCCGCCGGCGCGGGCGCCAGCGGGGTCATCCCGAACGCCAGGAACGCGCTCAGCGCACCCGCGGCGCCGACGGCGCGACGACGGTTGCTGTGGTGCTTACGAGCCATC
>CAYNJD010000589.1:0-1602 GCA_964397355.1 uncultured Mycobacterium sp.
ATCTACCCACGACTGGCCGTCGAGGCCACCGGCACGTCGATCGTGTCTCACGCCGGCGCCGCTCTGTTGCTGCGCACCGCCGACAAGATCGGTTTGACCAGCAGTTTGTCGGCTGCGCTCACGCCGTGGCGTAAACCGATCGCGGTCCACGATCCGGGCAAGACAGTGCTGGACCTGGCCGTCGCGGTCGCGCTCGGTGGCGACTGCCTCGCTGACATCGCGGTGCTGCGCGAACAACCCGCTGTCTTCGGCCCGGTCGCCTCGGATCCGACCGTCTCGCGGCTCATCACCGAGCTCGCGCAGAACCCGCAGCGCGCGTTGCGCGCCATCGATCACGCGACCGCCGCAGCCCGATCGGCCGCCTGGTCACTGGCCGGAACGACAGCGCCGGATCACGACACTGATGCCGGGTCGCCGCTGGTCATCGATATCGACGCGACCCTGGTGACCGCGCACAGCGAGAAGGAGCAGGCGGCGCCGACCTATAAGAAGGGCTTCGGATTCCACCCGCTGCTGGCCTTCATCGACCACGGCCGGGACGGTGGCGGTGAGCCGGTCGCCGGGATGCTGCGGCCGGGCAACGCCGGCGCGAACACTGCCGCCGACCACGTCACGGTCATCAATTCCGCGCTCGCCGGACTGCCGGGAGCCGGCCGATACCGGGTGGGCAAGAAGGTGCTGATCCGCATGGACGGGGCGGGCGGGACGAAGAAGACGCTGGAGCACTGCGTGAAACGGGGGCTGTCGTATTCGGCCGGGTTCACCCTCACCGAGCCCCTGGCCGCGCTGATCGACAAGATCCCGGCCGCCGCCTGGGATCCGGCCTACAACTCCGATGGCCAGCCGCGGGAGGGCGCATGGGTGGTCGAGCTGACGCACATGGCCGACCTGATGGGCTGGCCCGAGGGGATGCGCCTGATCGTTCGCAAGGAGCGTCCGCATCCGGGTGCGCAGCTGCGCATCACCGACCGTGATGGGCACCGACTCACCGCCTTCGTCACCAATACGCGCGGCGGGCAGCTCGCTGACCTGGAACTACGGCACCGGCAGCGGGCGCGTTGCGAGGATCGGATCCGCGCCGGGAAACAGACCGGTCTGGCCGGCTTCCCCTTCAAGAGTTTCGCGCAGAACCAGATCTGGCTGGCCATCGTCTCGCTGGCCGCGGCGCTGACCGCCTGGACACAGCTCGTCGCGCTGACCGACCATCCGGCGCGGAAGTGGGAACCGAAACGGCTCCGGTTGCGGCTGTTCTCGGTCGCGGCCCGCATCACCCGCCACGCCCGCCAAACGAGGCTGCGACTCTCGGCGACTGCGCCCTGGTCCGCGCTGATCGCCCAAGCGATCGGCCGCCTGCAAGCACTACCAGCACCGACCTGACCAGCACGAAACCGACCATTCGAGACGAAAGACCACCCTGCCGGGCCAGTGGAACCCGGACCCCGACCGCGGTCAGCGGACAACCACCCCACGCCTGCCCACGGGAGCCGGCTGGAAAGCCGTCATCCGAAGCCGTTCAGGCCAGGACCGATGCCTCATGAAATTTTGAGGCTAGGTCCATCAGTGATCCGATCCAGGCAGCTACGGTTTCTGACGCACCTTCTG
>CAYNJD010000590.1:0-1601 GCA_964397355.1 uncultured Mycobacterium sp.
ACCAGGGCGACTTCTGGCAGAACCTCGCCGACGACCCCACCAAGCTCGGCGAGCTGACCCTGGCGATGCAGGACAACTACAAAGCGCTGCTGGACTCCTACACGCTGTGGGACGCCGACGCCGATACGGTGGCCGCGGTGACCGCCCACACCCTCAGTGGCGATCCGGACGTTCTTATCAGCCATTACGGCTTGGTCGCGTTCCTTCCGACAATTCTCGGGCTCGGGGTCGTACCCCTGCCGGAGGGCGTCGATGCCGACATGATTGGCTCGATCGTGCACTTCTTGTCGTCCCCGCTGAGCGGGATGATCATGGGCGCCCTGGGTCCGGCCATCAGCCCCTGGATCGCATTGTCCAACAGCATCAACGACGGTGACGGCTTCAACGAGATCATGGCCAACATGACCGGCGCCTTCTTCAACGGCGCCACCCTCAACCTCGATTTCGTGCTGCCGTCGATCAACGATGCCGGTGTGCTGCCCGAGGGCATGAGCATGGATCACCTGGAGTTGGCGTTCGGCGGGCTGCTCACCCCTGGGGACGTGGCCAACGCGCCCTACACGTACTTCGACGATGACGGCAATGTGGTCAACGAGGTGCCCGGCGTCGGCGGCTCGATCCTCAACAGCCTGGGACTTGAGCTCAACGGTGTGCCGGTCCTGAACAGCCTCGGTTTCGACGGTCACGCGGTCGGCCCGATCGCGGCGTGGCAGGGCTTCTCAGCGGCGATCGCGGGGTTGCTCAACCCCGAACCCAACGCCTGGGCCTGGGCCGGCAAGGGCGTTGGCGCCCCGCCGCCGGCGGACCCGCCGCTGGCCGGGGCCAGCCTGCCCATCATCCCGACCGACTTCTTCGACGACGGCGGTGCCCCCGGCGGCGCCGCGGCCGATGCCGTCGGCTCCATCGACCTGGGGGACATCCTCGAAGCCTTCGGCTGAGTCTCCGCCCCCCTCACAGCTTTCGGGCCCCCGCTATCCCCCGGCGGGGGCCCGATTGTTGTCCGGGGCCCAGTCACTGCGCCCCAACCCCCGCGGGCGTGCATGTTTGCCGGCCGACACGCCGTAGACCACGGCATTCTGCGCGACCTCGCCGCGGCTACGAGCAGCGGGAACGTACTGGCGGGACGGCGGTGCCGCCACTTGGTGACACCGGTCCCGGTGGGGAGACGACGGTTCACCACCCGGGGTTTTGCCGCCATGCCGTTGCGCCGACTAATGCAGTAGCGCCGCAATGGTGCACAGGCTTCCATCAGTGTCTCAGTGCAAGGCGGTGACGGCGCGGCACGGCCAGGGCCGGCGACGGCGGTACCGGCGGGGCCGGCGGTGCCGCTACCCGCACCGGCACTCCGGGCGATGACGGCGCGGACGGCACTGCCGGCAACGACCGAACGGTCAACCCGGCTCGTAGCCGACCACTGAAAGCGACCACGGTCGTCGGGCCAAGGCTCGGCGACCGTGGTCGCTTCTGTCCCAACCCGTTTGACGTGAGGCGGGCGGGGCGGCGGTATCAGCAGCGGACCACCGCCCTCGAACACGAACCTACCGAGGATCGCCGCCACGGTCGTCGATCAAGCCTTGGATGAGCCCGACGATCTGTTGCTG
>CAYNJD010000591.1:0-1590 GCA_964397355.1 uncultured Mycobacterium sp.
CCAGCGCCCACTGGCCCGGGTCGGCCAGCGTGGTGGTGTAGACCAGCGGCTGTCCGCCACCGATCGGCACGCGGACCGTTTCGAGGTACTCCGAGGAGTTGGCGTTGTAGGCGGCCATGCTGGGCGGGTCGGTCTTGATGTAGGAGATGTTGCCGGTCAGATCGCTGGTGGCGGTGATGGTGTAGGTGACCTCGTGGCCGCCGGCGTTCGGGCTTTTCGTCGGGGCTGCCTCGGTGGAGGTCTCGGGCGGGGCCGCCGCCGGGGATTCGGTGGGGCTCTCCGCCGGGCTTTCCGGATCCGCCCATGCGGCCGTCGCGTGGCCGACTACAAGTCCGGCGGATGCCACCAGCAACGCCGTCGAGAACCTGACTGTCGCTTTCCGCATGGTCGTCATACCGCGCCACGGTACCGGAGTGTCACCGACGGGCGGTCCGGCTTACGCCACGGGATCCCCGCGAAACTGCACTCACGCAGGGTTTTCCCCGGATTTTCCGGCGCGGTTTCAATCTCGCGGCAGCCGCCGCAGCACCTCGGCGACCACGTCGCCGAGCGGCACGTCGACCTGCTCCCCGGTGGCCAGGTTCTTCACCCCGACGGTGCCGGCCGCAAGGTCACGGTCACCGGCGACCAGGGCGACCGCGGCTCCGGAGCGGTCGGCGGCGCGCATCGCACCCTTGAGCCCCCGGTCGCCGTAAGCCAGGTCGGTGCGCACCCCGGCGGCCCGCAACTGCCCGGCAAGCACCGCCAACCGCAGTCTGGCCGCCTCGGAAAGGCCCACCCCGAACACATCGCAGCGGGCGGTCTCGCCCACCGTCTTGCCCTCGGCGGCCAGTGCCAACAGGGTGCGGTCCACCCCGAGGCCGAAACCGATCCCCGACAGGTCCTGCCCGCCCAGCTGGCGCATCAGCCCGTCGTAGCGGCCACCGCCGCCGATCCCGGACTGGGCGCCCAGGCCGTCGTGCACGAACTCGAAGGTGGTCTTGGTGTAGTAGTCCAGGCCTCGCACCATCCGCGGGTTGATGACGTAGGGCACCCCCAGCGCGTCCAGATGCGCCAGCACGGTGTCGAAGTGCGCCTTGGCCGCCTCGGAGAGGTGATCGAGCATGACCGGAGCAGCAGCGGTCATTTCCCGCACCGCCGGGCGCTTGTCGTCGAGCACGCGCAGCGGGTTGATCTCCGCGCGACGGCGGGTCTCCTCATCGAGGTCGAGGCCGAACAGGAACCGCTGCAACAGTTCTCGATAGGCCGGCCGGCAGGTGTCGTCGCCCAGCGAGGTGATCTCCAGCCGGAAGCCGTGCAGGCCCAGGGCGCGGAAGCCGGCGTCGGCGACGGCGATCACCTCGGCGTCCAGCGCCGGGTCGTCGACGCCGATCGCCTCCACCCCGACCTGTTGCAGCTGCCGGTAGCGTCCGGCCTGCGGCCGCTCGTAGCGGAAGAACGGCCCGGCGTAGCACAGCTTGACCGGCAGCTGTCCCCGGTCCAGCCCGTGCTCGATCACCGCGCGCACCACGCCCGCGGTGCCCTCCGGGCGCAATGTCACCGACCGGTCGCCGCGGTCGGCGAAGGTGTACATCTCCTTGGAGACCACGT
>CAYNJD010000592.1:0-1581 GCA_964397355.1 uncultured Mycobacterium sp.
CGGCGTCGGGATCGTCGACGATGTCCGACAGCGTGCCGTCGAAGTCGAAGAACACCGCCGGACGGGTCAGCTCACCCAGCTCCGGGGCGGTCATCGCGTCGGCAAGCGCCGACATCGGCCGGTCCCCGGTGCGCACCGCGATCTGGTCCGGATCGGTCACCGTGGCATCGGCGCCGTCGTATCCCACCCCGATCACCAGCGCGAATCCCGCACTGCGCGCGGCGGTTACATCCGCCTCGGAGTCGGTGAGCACCACGCAGCGGCCCGGCCGCACCCCCAGCCGCTCAGCGGCCGGCACCAGCCCGGCGGGGGAGTCCACCGATTGCGAACGCACCCCGGCCCGCTGCAGCCGCTCGGCAAAACCGGCACCGGCGTCGAGGCGCAACAGCACCGCATCGTGACGGCGTGGGTCGATCGTGATCGGCAACTCGCGGGCCCTTCCTGAGCTCAATGGTGGCGACGGTAGTCACCACGGTGTCACACCGCTTAGCGTGGAGGGGTGAACCCTGCAATCCTGGTCGGTGTCGACGGATCGCCGTCGTCGGTCGCCGCGGTCGGCTGGGCGGCCCGCGACGCCGCCCTGCACAACCTGCCGCTCAGCCTGGTGCACGTACTGGCCCCGCCGGTGGTGATGACGTTCCCCGAGACCCCGATGCCGCCCGGCTACACCGAGTGGCAGCAGGAACAGGGCGAACGGCACTTGCGCGAAGCCGTCAAGGTCGCCGAGGCCTGCGATGCGGCGCTGCGCATCGAGGCCGAGACGGTGATCGGCTCGACGGTGCCGACGCTGGTGGACTCCAGCCGTGATGCCGCCCGGCTGGTGGTCGGCTCCCGCGGCCACGGGTTGCTGCGACGCAGCCTGCTCGGCTCGGTCAGCTCATCGCTGGTCCGGCACGCGCACTGCCCGGTCGCGGTCATCCACGAACGCCATCCCGACGACCAGCCGTACCCGCAGACCGCACCGGTGGTGGTCGGCATCGACGGCTCCCCGGTCTCGGAGGCCGCAACAGAGCTGGCGTTCGAGGAGGCGTCGCTGCGCGGGGTGGAACTGGTGGCGGTCTACGCCTGGCACGACACCGGCATGCTCGACTTCCCCGGCATCGACGCCGCGGCGATGGCATCCGACGGCGAGCTGGCGCTGGCCGAGCGGCTGGCGGGCTGGCGGGAGCGCTACCCCGACGTCACGGTGCGCCGGGTGGTGGTCTGCGACCGGCCGGCCGACCAGCTCGTCGAGCAGTCCAAGCAGGCCCAGCTGGTGGTGGTCGGCAGCCACGGCCGCGGCGGGTTCACCGGCATGCTGCTGGGCTCGGTCAGCCAGGCGGTGGTGCAGTCGGCGCATTCTCCGGTGCTGGTGGTGCGCCCGACGTCGTGACGGTCGGGTGATTTGTGGCCGCGGCGGCTTGGTTTTAGGCTCTGCTCGTGCGGTGGCGGTGTCGGAACTGGCAGTGGTTCGGGCCGGGCGTACCGGGGGTGTGTTGAGATGCCGGCCACTCCGGGGACGCGGCTGAACGTGCTCTCGACCGGCTTGCATCAGCTGGACGTTAAATGCCAGACGTTGGCCGGGCAGTTGACGGCCGTCGC
>CAYNJD010000593.1:0-1563 GCA_964397355.1 uncultured Mycobacterium sp.
TTCACCCGCACCGCGGCGCACCCGGCGTCGATGGCGGCGAAGATGTACTTGGGCTGGAAGTGGATGTCGGCGATCACCGGGATCTTGCTCTTCTTGGCGATGGTGGCCAGCGCGTCGGCGTCTTCCTGACGCGGGCAGGCCACCCGCACGATGTCACAGCCGGCGGTGGTCAGCGCGGCGATCTGCTGCAGCGTCGCGTCGACGTCGTGGGTTTTGGTGGTGCACATCGACTGCACCGAGATCGGGTGGTCGCTGCCCACGCCGACGCCGCCGACCATCAGCTGGCGCGTCTTGCGGCGCGGCGCCAGCGTGGGCGCCGGGACCGTCGGCATTCCTAGGCCGACACTCATGAGGGCTCTCCTATCAAAACAGCCTGATCGGATTGACCAAGTCGGCAGTCACGGTGAGCAGCATGTAGCCGACCACCACCACCAAGACTACGTAGGTGGCCGGCATCAGCTTGAGATAGTTCACCGGCGCCGCGGCGACCTTCCCGCGGGCCGACCGGACCATGTTGCGCAGCTTTTCGTACAGCGCGATCGCGATGTGCCCGCCGTCGAACGGCAACAGCGGCACCAGGTTGAGCACCCCCAGGATGAAGTTCAGCTGCGCCAGGAAGAACCAGAACGCCACCCACAAACCGTGATCGACGGTGTCGCCGCCGATGATCGACGCGCCCACCACACTGATCGGGGTCTCCGGGTCACGCGGCCCGTTCGGGTGTCCGATGGCGTGCACCAGCGCACCGACCTTGGACGGGATGGCGGCCAGTGACTTGCCCAGCAGCACCGACAGGTCGCCGCTGAAGGCGAACGTGGCCGGCACCGCGGTGATCGGGTTGTACTGGGTGGGCCCGAACTGTGCGGCCGCCACGCCGATAGCGCCGACGGTGCTGGGAACGGCCTGACTGTCGGGTCCGTCGGCGATCCAGCGCTGGGTGGGGGTCACGTCGACGTACTTGGTCAGCGCGGTGCCGTCGCGCTCGACGACGATCGGCGTCACACCGTGCTGCTTGCGCACCGCGGCGGCCATCTCCTCAAACGTCGACACGGGCGTGTCGCCGACCTTGACCACCACGTCGCCGGACTGGATGCCGGCCTGCGCCGCCGGCCCAGGGCCCGAGCAGGTGCCGAGCTCGCCCTTGACGACTTCCGGTGCCACACAGGCTGTTTCGCCGATCACCGCGGTGGTGGGCGCGTGCAGGTTGGGCAGCCCCCAGATCGCGGCGATCGCGTAGATCAGCACCAGGCCGATGATGAAGTTCATGCCGGGGCCGGCGAACAGCACCGCCACCCGTTTCCAGGTCTGCTGCTTGTACATGGCGCGGTCGACCTCGTCGGGCTCCAGTTCCTCCACCGCGGTCATGCCGGCGATGTCGCAGAAGCCGCCGGCCGGGATCGCCTTGAGGCCGTACTCGGTCTCGCCGCGACGAATGGACCACAGGGTGGTGCCGAAACCGACGAAATAGCGGCGCACCTTCATGCCGGTGGCGCGCGCCACCCACATGTGGCCGCACTCGTGCAGTGCCACCGAGACCAGGATGGCCAGCGCGAACAGCGCGAT
>CAYNJD010000594.1:0-1561 GCA_964397355.1 uncultured Mycobacterium sp.
CCGCCGTTGACGCCGTCCTGCCAGGTGTCGGTGTCCTGCTTCTTGGCGTTGTAGTCCGGGGTGATCCGGTACTTGGGCACCTCGGTGACGCCGTTGGCGTGCAGCATCGGGTGCTGGCACGGGAACGCCAGGCCGACGGCCCAGTCCAGCAACACCGGCTGCTCGGAGCCGATGTACTCCTGGATGGTCTTCACCTCGGGCAGCCGCGGCGGGGTGAACGCGATCCAGTCCCGCGGGTTCAGCGACTGGTCCACTGCCACAATGCGTACCGCGACGGCGTCGTTCGGGATCTGCGAGCGCGGGTAGCGCAGGTTGCGCCACATCCGGGGCCACTCGCCGAACAGGTCGTAGGGCACCAGCCGCCCGCCGGGCACCACGGTGCCGTCCGGTCCGGGCAGCCCGTACTCCAGCTGCACATCCTGGCCGGTGGTGTAGCCCTTGAGCACGCTGTTGCCGGCGATGGTGCCGGCCGCGGTCACCGCCACCAGCGGGTGGGCGTCATCGGCCGCCGGCAGCGAGTACCACGCCGAGGTCAGCTTGGACACCTGCTGACCGTCGGTGCTGTAGCTGCCCGCCAACGGAATCCGGGCCGGGTCCAGGCCGTAAGGCAGCGGCACCGTGGAGCCGTTTACGCCGGCCGACTTGAGCTTCTTCGGGGCGTCCCAGTCGTAGTCGGTGCCGGGCTGGGTGATGCTCATCCGCAGTGATTCGGCCACGATCTTCTCCGGCACCCCGTTGGCAGTGAACCCGCTCGGGTCCTCACCGCCCAGCGGCCCCAGCTCGCCGTAGTCGCCGGGCAGCGGGGTCAGCGCGCCGTCGTTGGCGTCGGGTTCGACCAGCACGTTGTCGGCCTGGCCGCAGCCGCCGACGAAGGCGCGCACGTTGGCCAGACCGTTGGAGTAGCTGGGGTATTCGCGCACGATCCCGATCGCAATCGAGGCCACGAACACGCTAACCATGAAACCGGCCGCCACCGGAACCGGCGCGGCGGTCAGCGCTCGGGCCACCCGGCCCTCACCGCGGTCCCGGGGCGCGAAGTGCAACCAGGCCGCCCATCCGGCCGTCACCGCGAACAGCGCGAAGAAGATTGTGCTGACGGTGATTCCGCCGATGGCCGGCATATCGGCGTTGAACGGCACGCCGTAGCTGGAGACGTACCACCAGCCATTGGTGGTGGCGAAGCACAGCGCCAGCACGAACAGCACCGCCGCCGCGAACGCCATCCGGTTACGCGACCACCCCACCACTTGTCGTGACACCAGCACCGTGGTCAGCGCGGCCATCGCCCCGGCCACCGCGGCGAACAGCCCGAAGTGGTGCACCCACTTGGTGGGCGCGAACATCAGCGAGAACATCGTCGCCAGGATGACGCCCATCAGCCGCCATACCGGCCCGCTGGCAACCCCGGGAATCCGCTTGCGCCGCAACATGATGAACATCGCGGTGAACAGGCACAGCGCGCAGATCAGGAACCCGAACCGCCGCGACAGCGAGCCGTCGACGGTGGGCAGGATCAGGTAGTAGTAGCGCAGGTTCTCGGTGTACCAGGCCTGGCTGGGGC
>CAYNJD010000595.1:0-1546 GCA_964397355.1 uncultured Mycobacterium sp.
CCGGCCGCGGCCCAGAACGTGGAGACCAGTCGGGTTGCGTACGGTGTTCCCATGTCCGCCATCGACCCCATAGTGCTGAAGGTACTGGACGTCGTCCCCTACCGACTGACACTCGCCGACGGCGTCGAGGCGGCGCGCCGCCAACTGCGCGACCTGCCGCGTCGCCCGGTGTACCCGGAGCTGCCCAGCCAGGACCGTGTCATCGACGGCCCGGGCGGCGACCTGCCGGTGCGCATCTACACACCGGCGAGCGCCGATGGCGGTGCCGCCCCGGTGGTGGTGTTCTTCCACGGCGGCGGTTTCGTCGCCGGCGACCTCGACACCCACGACGGCACCGCCCGCCAGCACGCGGTGGACGCCGGCGCCGTGGTGGTGTCGGTGGACTACCGGTTGGCCCCCGAGCACCCGTTCCCGGCAGCCGTCGAGGACGCCATGGCCGCCACCGAGTGGGTGGCGGCCCATGCCGCCGAGCTGGGGGCCGACCCCGGCCGGCTGGCGGTGGCCGGGGATTCGGCCGGCGGGAACCTGGCCGCGGTGGTGGCGCAGCGGGCCCGGGATGCCGGCGGCCCGGCGATCGCCTTTCAGCTGCTGTGGTATCCGGCCACCAGCTACGACATCACATTGCCGTCGTTCACCGAGAACGCCGATGCCCCGATCATCGACCGCGAGGCGATCGGCGCGTTGACCCTCGCCTATGCCGGCAACGTCGACCTGAGCGATCCACCGCCGATGCTGGCGCCGGCGCGCGCGGCGAACCTGGCCGGGCTGCCGCCGGCCTACATCGCGGTGGCCGGCCATGACCCGTTGCGCGACGACGGTATCCACTACGGCGAACGGTTGTCGGCCGCCGGCGTGCCGGTGCAGCTGCACAACGCCGAAACGCTGGTCCACGGCTACCTGGGCTATGCCGGGGTGATCCCGGCGGCCACCGAGGCGACCGACCGCGGCCTGGCGGCGTTGCGCGCCGCGTTGTCGTGATGCGGCTCAACCAGGTCACCGTCGGGTCCACCGACATCGCCCGCTCGGAGCGGTTCTATCGGCTGCTGGGTCTGCGGCTGATCGTCAAGACGGACCACTACCTGCGCTTCGAGTGCCCGGACGGGGACAGCACGTTTTCGGTGGAACGTGTCGATGCGGTGCCGGCCTCCGAGCAGGTGACCGTCTATTTCGAGACCGACGACCTCGACGGCCAGTACCGGCGGCTGCGGGACTCGGTCGACTTCAGCCAGCCGCCGACCGACATGCCGTGGCTGTGGCGAGAGGCCCGGCTGCGTGATCCCGACGGTCACCGGCTGTGCCTGTTTCACGCCGGAGATGCCCGCCGGAATCCGCCGTGGCGGTACCGTCGACCTTGATCGACACCCGCGGCGAGGAGCCATCGTGACCGAGCAGCCCGACTACGAGATCCTGATCGTCGGCGCCGGGTTCTCCGGCATCGGCGCGGCGATCAGCCTCGACCGCGCCGGCATGGCGGACTATCTGATCATCGAAGCCGGCGACGGGGTGGGCGGCACCTGGCACTGGAACACCTATCCCGGTATCGCGG
>CAYNJD010000596.1:0-131 GCA_964397355.1 uncultured Mycobacterium sp.
CTGTCGCACCTCTCCGTCGAGGACCAGGCCAAGATCATGGGCGGTAACCTCGGTCGGCTCGTCACCGTTTAGCGGTGCCGCGCTGGCAGACCATTCCCGAGATGGTCTTGAGTGTCGGGGAGGGGGGGGGG
>CAYNJD010000596.1:141-1546 GCA_964397355.1 uncultured Mycobacterium sp.
ATCGCTTCGGGGACGCCGAAGCGATCGCCGACGGCCCGGTGCGGCTGAGTTTTTCCCAGTTGGCCGACCGGGTCCGCTGCGCGGCGGGAGCGTTCGCCGCGGCGGGGATCGCCAAGGGTGATCGGGTCGCCATCTGGGCGCCCAACTCCGCGGAATGGATCATCGCCGCATTCGGGCTGCTGACCGCCGGCGGAGTGCTCGTTCCGGTCAGCACCCGGTTCAAGGCGGCAGAGGCCGACGACATCATCCGTCGCAGCGGCGCCAAGCTGGTCCTGGTCGAAAAGGGTTTCCTGGGGCTGGATTTCACCGCCCCGCCCGGCATCCCGGTGATCGACCTGAAATCAGACTTCCTGGCCTCAGGTGCGCCGCTGCACCGCGCGGTCGACGGTGGCGACATCGCCGACATCATCTTCACCTCGGGCACTACCGGCCGGCCCAAAGGCGTCATGATGAGCCATCAGCAGAATCTGCGGCTCTACGCCGAGTGGTGCGACCTGGCCGATCTGCGCGAGGGTGACCGCTATCTGATGGTCAACCCGTTCTTCCACACCTTCGGTTACAAGGCGGGCTGCATCGCCGCCTGCATCCGAGGGGCGACCATGGTCCCGGTTCGGGTTTTCGACGTCGACGTGGTGGCCGAACTCATTGAGACCGAACGCATCACGATGCTGCCGGGTCCGCCGACGCTGTATCAGTCGCTGTTGGACGCTGTGTCCGCGCGTGACCTGTCATCGCTGCGCGCCGCGGTCACCGGCGCCGCCGACATCCCGGTGGACCTGATCCGCCGGATCCGCAGCGAATTGCCGTTCCAGTCGATCATGACCGGTTACGGCCTGACCGAGGCCGGTACGGTGACCGCCTCACGCCGCGGCGACTCATTCGAGGACATCGCCACCACGGCGGGCCAGGCCTGTGCGGACATCGAGATCCGCATAGCCGGCGACGCCGAAGCCGGCGAGGTTCTGGTACGCGGCTACAACGTGATGGCCGGCTACCTCGATGACCCGGAAGCGACCGCCGAGGCGATCGACGAGCAGGGCTGGCTGCACACCGGAGACATCGGGACGATCGACGATGCGGGTCGGCTGCGGATCGTGGGACGCAAGAAGGACATGTTCATCGTCGGCGGCTTCAACGCCTACCCGGCCGAGATCGAGGGCTTCCTGCTGGAGCATCCGGCCGTCGCGCAGGCCGCGGTGATCGGTGTCCCCGACGAGCGACTCGGCCAGGTGGGCAAGGCGTTCGTGGTGAAGCGGGCGCCCCAGCTCTCCGAATCGGAGCTGATCGCGTGGAGCCGAGACCGGATGGCAGGCTTCAAGGTTCCGCGATCGGTGCGCTTCGTCGACCGGTTGCCGCTGAACGCCACCGGCAAGGTGGACAAGGGACAACTGGAGACCCGGGCCGG
>CAYNJD010000597.1:0-1543 GCA_964397355.1 uncultured Mycobacterium sp.
GTCGCGGATCACCACCGCCGTCACGCCGATCAGCCAGAGCGGGTCGTGGCCGATCTTGGCCCGGAGATCGACGATGAACTGCGGAATCGGCATGCCCGCGATGCTGCCAGCCGGGCCGGTCACCACGCATCGGGGGTCGCGACGACACGATGCGCCGAACAGCTTGTGCCGGCGGCCCGCGGTGGTATTGAATCGTCGACAATGAAAATCATGTTCAACAGCTACGGATCCAGTGGCGCCCGGTTGTGACGCCGGTGTGGATGGGTTCGCCGCCGGAGGTGCATTCGGCGTTGTTGAGTGCTGGGGCGGCTTTCGTCCCGCCCTGCCTGATCGGCGGGCCGCAGCAGCCGATGGTGCCGGGTAGCCGGGGAGCGGAAGACTAAAGTTCGGGTCGGCGAAAACTAAATTTTCATGTACTAAACTCCCTGAGCGTGCCAGCGTGGATGGGTTCGCCGCCGGAGGTGCATTCGGCGTTGTTGAGTGCTGGGGCGGGGCCGGGTCCGTTGTTGGCGTCGGCGCAGGCGTGGTCGGCGTTGGGGGCGCAGTATCTTGAGGCTGCCGATGAGTTGACGGCGGTGTTGGGGGCGGTGCGGGCCGGGGCGTGGCAGGGGCCGAGTGCGCAGGCGTATGTGGCTGCTCATGGGCCGTATCTGGCGTGGTTGCAGCAGGCCGGTGCTGATAGTGCTGCGGCGGCGGCGCAGGCCGAGACGGTGGCTGGGGCGTACGTGAGTGCGTTGGCGGCGATGCCGACGTTGCCGGAGTTGGCGGCCAATCATGCGGTGCATGCGGTGTTGGTGGCGACGAATTTCTTTGGGATCAACACGATTCCGATTGCTCTCAATGAGGCTGACTATGCCCGGATGTGGGTGCAGGCGGCGACGACGATGGCCACCTATGAGGCGGTGGCGGGTTCGGCGGTGGCCGCCACACCGCACACCGCCGCCGCACCGCACATCGTGGCGGATCGGGCCGACTCCACCAACCCGTTGCAGCCCGTCCTGGACCAGCTCGATCCGATCCTGAAACAGCTGGGCATCTCCGACGGCCTGGTCGCCCACGACCCGAGGGTCGGCAGCCCCTTCGACCTGGCGCTGGCGCAGCTGCTCAAGCAGGTCGGGGTCAACTGGGATCCGACGGCCGGAACGCTCAACGGCCACATGTACGACTACTACTCCAATGCCAGCGAACCCATCTGGTATCTGGCCCGCGGACTGGAACTGCTGGAGAACTTCCAATTCTCCGGCGGGCAGAACCCGGCAGCCGCCATGCAGTACCTGCTCGCCGTCGCGCTGTTCGACTGGCCGACCCACGTGGCCCAATTCGCCAGCAGCCTGAGCCAGACGGCGCCGGCACTGGCGGCCGCGACCGGCGCTGCGGTCACCCCCGCCGGCGCCCTCGGCGGACTGGGCGGGCTGGCGGGCCTGCCCAGCCCGCCCGAACCGGTAGCCGCGGCGGTACCCGCCGCCCCGCCCACACCGGTCGCGTCGACGGTTGCCGCTACCGCCTCGGCGCCCCCCGCCGTGGTGGCGCCACCCGCGTCAGC
>CAYNJD010000598.1:0-1540 GCA_964397355.1 uncultured Mycobacterium sp.
CGCAGACCGTCAACGCCTACTACAACCCGGGGATGAACGAGATCGTCTTCCCCGCCGCGATCCTGCAGCCGCCGTTCTTCGACGCCGACGCCGACGACGCGGCGAACTACGGCGGGATCGGGGCGGTGATCGGCCACGAGATCGGCCACGGGTTCGACGACCAGGGCGCCAAGTACGACGGCGACGGCAACCTGGTCGACTGGTGGACCGACGCCGACCGCAGCGAATTCGGTTCCCGCACCGCCGCGTTGATCGCGCAGTACGAGACCTACGTGCCGCGCGCCCTGGACGCCGACCGGCATGTGAACGGGGCGTTCACCGTCGGGGAAAACATCGGCGACCTCGGCGGACTGTCGATCGCCCTGCTCGCCTACCGGCTGTCGCTGGGCGGCGCCGAGGCGCCGGTGCTCGACGGCCTGACCGGCGTCCAGCGCGTGTTCTACGGCTGGGCGCAGGTGTGGCGCACCAAATCCCGTGACGCCGAGGCGATCCGGCGGCTGGCGACCGATCCGCATTCACCGCCGGAGTTCCGGTGCAACGGGGTGGTCCGCAACATCGACGCGTTCTACGACGCGTTCGGCGTCACGCAGGACGACGCGCTGTACCTGGATCCCGCTCAGCGGGTCCGCATCTGGAACTGACGGGCCGATCTTCTGGCGCTGTGCGACCCCGCTGCTACATCTGCCAGTCTTGGGCGCCGTCGTTCTTGGTGTAGGTGCCGACGGAGTTCTTCACCACGACCGGATCGCCGCTGCCGAAGTTCTCGTAGAACCACTTGGCGTTGGCGGGGCTCAGATTGATGCAGCCGTGGCTGACGTTTCGCTTACCCTGGTCGTTGACCGACCACGGGGCGCTGTGCACGAAGCCGCCGCTGTTGTCGATGCGGACGGCGTCGTTGACCGTCACCTTGTAGCCGTAGGTGGAGTTGATCGGGACCCCGTAGGTGGAGGAGTCCATCACCACCGTGGGGAACTTCTCCAGCACGTAGTAGGTGCCGTTGGGGGTCTCGTGTCCGCCGGCCGACATGCCCATCGACATCGGGAACGTCTTCTCCACCTTGCCGTCACGGGTGATCGTCATCTGATGCGTCTTGTCGTCGGCGGTGGCCACCAGGGAGTCACCGGTGCGGAAGGTCGACTTGGTGCCGGCCGCGTCGATGGTGACGGTGGTGTGGGCGGGCCAGAAGTTGAACGGACGCCACCGCACCTGGCTCGGCGTCATCCAGTAGAACTTGCCGGGCACCGGCGGGTTCGACGAGATGTGGATGGCCTGCTCGGCCATCGCCTTGTCGGCGATCGGCCGCTGGAAGTTGATGATGATCGGCTTGGCGACGCCCACCATAGAACCATCGACCGGGTTGAAGGTCGGCGGGGAGAACGGCGGTGTGCCGGTGAACGGCTCCGGGTTCGGCCCGGCGCCCGGCCCGGCCGCGACCGGCACCGCACCCGGTTGCGCCGCGCCGGGCGGTGCCGGGACCGCGTCGGGCGGCAGCGGCTCACCCGGTGCGGGCGGCGCGGGCTCCGGCGGCGGGGGGAATGCC
>CAYNJD010000599.1:0-1539 GCA_964397355.1 uncultured Mycobacterium sp.
CCGTCGGCCTGGATGGCCGCGTAGCCACCCGTGCCGCCGTTGCTGCCGACACCGCTGGTGCTGCCCGCGGCGCCGTCGCCGCCGTCACCGCCGGTCGCGGTGCTGTCGGTGATGGTGGCGTCGTTGGTTGCCCGGATGCCGGCGCCACCGCCGCCACCACCGCCGCCGCCGCCCTGGCCGGCGGTTGCGCCGTCGGCCGCCGCGCCGGCACCGCCGGCACCGCCGTTACCGCCGGTCGCGCCGTCGCCGATGGCGCCACCGTCAGCACCGGCACCACCGTTACCGCCGGCTCCGGCGTTACCGGTGCCGTCGGCGGCCACCGCGCCACCGTTGCCGCCGGCACCACCGTGGCCGCCGGTGAAGCTGCCGGTGCCACCGTCACCACCGGTGCCGCCGGCACCCGCGGTGCCGTCGACGGTCATGCCACCGTCACCGCCGGTGCCACCCGAGCCGCCGGTGGTCAGCGTGTTCAACAGGTTGTCGGTGTCCACCGGCGCGCCGGTGCCGCCGTTGCCACCGTTGCCACCGGACCCGGCCTGGCCGTCCTCGGAGGAACCGCCGACGCCGCCGTTACCGCCATGACCCCCGGCCAGCGTGCCCTGACCGATGTTGCCCTCGCCGGTGGTGTCGCCACCGACGCCGCCGTTACCGCCGTTACCGGCGGTGTCGGTGCCGGTCGCGTCAGCACCGGCACCACCCTGGCCGCCGTAACCACCGTGGCCGGAGCCCTCACCACCGGCACCACCGGTGCCGCCGTTACCGCCGATGCCGCCGACGCCTTCGGACGCACCGCCGGCGCCACCGTTGCCTCCGGTGCCGCCGTAGACGCCCTTACCGCCGGCGCCACCGTCGCCACCGGTGCCGGCGTGGAACCCGGTGCCACCGACGCCACCGTCACCACCGGAAGCGCCCACACCGGTCGCATCGGCGTGCGCCGGGCTCAGACCGTTGCCGAGGAAGATGCCGTCATCATCCTGGGCCGCGTCACCACCGACACCACCGGCGCCACCGTTGCCACCGTCGCCTTGCACACCGTCGACGCCCTTGGCGCCGGTGGCGGCGAACCCGGTGCCGGCGTGTCCGCCCGCGCCGCCGGTCCCACCGTTGCCACCGGTCCCACCGGCAGTCGGGGCCGTCACATTGCCGTCGGCATCGACGGTGCCATCCGCCCCGGCGCCGCCGACACCACCGGTCCCACCGGTGCCGCCCTTACCGCCGTCGCCGCTGTTACCGGCCATCGACCCGCCGTTACCACCGTTGCCACCGTTACCACCGAGGCCACCGGTACCGCCGGTGCCGCCCGGTCCGCTGCCGTCGGAAGCGTCGCCGGCGACACCGGTGCCGCCGGTGCCGCCTTGCCCACCGACACCACCGTTGCCGTAGAGCTGCGCGTTACCGCCGGCGCCACCGATACCACCGGCGTGGGTCACCGGGTTCCCGTCCTGGTCGACGGTGTTGACCCATCCGGTGCCACCCTGGCCCCCGGCGCCACCGTCGCCGTAGAGCCAGCCGCCGCTACCACCGTCGCCGCCGGCCCCG
>CAYNJD010000600.1:0-1539 GCA_964397355.1 uncultured Mycobacterium sp.
TCAGAACAGACCTGTCGCCTTCTCGGAGTAGGAGACCAGCAGATTCTTGGTCTGCTGGTAGTGGTCGAGCACCATCTTGTGGTTCTCCCGGCCGATGCCGGACTGCTTGTAACCACCGAACGCGGCGTGCGCGGGGTAGGCGTGGTAGCAGTTGATCCACACCCGGCCGGCCGCGATGTCGCGGCCGGCCCGGTAGGCGGTGTTGCCGTTGCGGCTCCACACCCCGGCGGCCAGCCCGTAGAGGGTGTCGTTGGCGATCGAGATGGCATCGTCGTAGTCGTTGAACGACGTCACCGACACCACCGGTCCGAAGATCTCCTCCTGGAAGATGCGCATCTTGTTGTGGCCGCCGAAGATCGTCGGCGCCACGTAGTAGCCGCCGGAGAGCTCGCCGCCGAGTTCGGCGCGCTGGCCGCCGGTGATCACCGTGGCGCCCTCGCCCTTGCCGATCTCGATGTAGGACAGGATCTTCTCCAACTGGTCGTTGGAGGCCTGCGCGCCGATCATCGTGGTGGCGTCCAACGGGTCGCCCTGGCGGATCGCCTTGGTGCGGATGGCGGCCAGTTCCAGGAATTCGTCGTAGATGTCGGCCTGCACCAGCGACCGCGACGGGCAGGTGCAGACCTCGCCCTGGTTCAGCGCGAACCCGGCGAAGCCCTCCAGCGCCTTGTCCTGGAAATCGTCGTTGGCCGCCAGCACGTCGGAGAAGAAGATGTTGGGACTCTTGCCACCCAGCTCCAAGGTGACCGGGATGATGTTGTGGCTGGCGTACTGCATGATCAGCCGACCGGTGGTGGTCTCGCCGGTGAAGCCGATCTTGGCGATCCGGTTGCTCGACGCCAGCGGTTTGCCGGCCTCCACCCCGAACCCATTGACCACGTTGATGACTCCGGCGGGCAGCAGGTCGCCGATCAGGCTCATCAAAAACAGGATCGAGGCCGGGGTCTGCTCGGCCGGCTTGAGCACCACCGCGTTGCCGGCGGCCAGCGCCGGCGCCAGCTTCCAGGCGGCCATCAGCAACGGGAAGTTCCACGGGATGATCTGCCCGACCACCCCCAGCGGCTCGTGGAAGTGATAGGCGACGGTGTCCTCATCGAGCTGGGAAAGCGCGCCCTCCTGGGTGCGGATCGCCGAGGCGAAGTAGCGGAAGTGATCCGCGGCCAGCGGAATGTCGGCGGCCAGCGCCTCCCGGATCGGCTTGCCGTTGTCCCACACCTCGGCCACCGCCAACTGCTCGCGGTTGTCGTCGATACGGTCGGCGATGCGGTGGAGAATCGCCGCCCGCTCGGCGGGGGCGGTCTTACCCCACGCCGGCGCGGCCGCGTGCGCGGCGTCGAGGGCCTTGTCGATATCGGCCGCCGTCGAGCGGGGGATCTCACAGAACGGCGCACCGGTGACCGGGGTGGTGTTCTCGAAGTACTCACCACCGGCCGGCGGCACCCATTGGCCGCCGATGAAGTTCCCGTAGCGGGACTCGTAGCTCATCAACGCCCCCGCAGAACCCGGACGTGCATAAACGGTCATCGGTAGGCGCTCCTT
>CAYNJD010000601.1:0-1533 GCA_964397355.1 uncultured Mycobacterium sp.
GTGTTCCGCACCCGGGCGCCGCCGCCGAGATCGACGACATGGCCTGGATGCGCCAGCTGCTGGACTGGCAGCGGGAGGCCGCCGACCCCGGCGAATTCCTCGAGTCGCTGCGCTATGACCTGGCCGTCAAGGAGATCTTCGTCTTCACGCCCAAAGGTGATGTCATCACACTGCCCAACGGCTCCACCCCCGTCGACTTCGCCTACGCCGTGCACACCGAGGTCGGCCACCGCTGCATCGGCGCCCGCGTCAACGGCCGGCTGGTGGCGCTGGAGCGCAAGCTGGAAAACGGGGAAGTGGTCGAGGTCTTCACCTCCAAGGCGCAGAACGCCGGGCCGTCGCGGGACTGGCAGCAGTTCGTGGTGTCGCCGCGGGCCAAGGCCAAGATCCGGCAGTGGTTCGCCAAGGAGCGCCGCGAGGAAGCGCTGGAGTCCGGCAAGGACGCGATCGCCCGCGAGGTGCGCCGGGGGGGTCTGCCGCTGCAGCGGCTGGTCAACGGCGAGTCGATGGCCGCGGTCGCCCGCGAACTGCACTACAGCGACGTGTCGGCGCTCTACACCGCCGTCGGCGAGAACCACATCTCGGCGCACCACGTGTTACAGCGGCTGGTGGCCCAGCTCGGCGGGGTCGACCAGGCCGAGGAGGACCTGGCCGAGCGCGCCACCCCGCTGACCATCCCGCGTCGCGAGCGCCACACCGACGACGTCGGTGTCGCGGTTCCCGGCGCGCCCGGCGTGCTGACCAAACTGGCTAAATGCTGCACCCCGGTCCCCGGCGACGAGATCATGGGCTTCGTCACCCGCGGCGGCGGGGTGAGCGTGCATCGCACCGACTGCACCAACGCCGACTCACTACGCCAGCAGTCCGAGCGGATCATCGAGGTCAAATGGGCGCCGTCGCCGTCATCGGTGTTCCTGGTCGCCATCCAGGTCGAGGCGCTGGACCGCCACCGGCTGCTCTCGGATGTCACCAAGGTGCTCGCCGACGAGAAGGTCAACATCTTGTCGGCGTCGGTGACCACGTCCCGGGATCGGGTGGCTATCAGCCGGTTCACCTTCGAGATGGGCGACCCGAAGCATCTCGGCCACCTGCTCAACGTGGTCCGCAACGTGGAAGGCGTCTACGACGTCTACCGGATCACCTCGGCGGCCTGAGACCGGCTCAGCCCACCGGCGTGAAGCTGTCCGGGGTCGATGCCGCCCAGTCGACCTCCCATGAGGCGGGACGCTCGGACAGCAGTTGCCCGGGCCGAAGCCACTCGTAGATCTCGGCGTAGCTGCGCACTGTCGATGGCGCGATCCGCTTGCGCAGCATGTGCGGGCTGAGCTGCTGTGGCCCGTGAGCGCCGAGCGAGCCGATCATCTGCATCGCCTGGCGGACGGTCGCGGCCTGATACTGCTGCACCCGCACGCTCTTGTCGGCGACATCGAGTGCGCGCGCCCGCCGCGGATCCTGGGTGGCGACCCCGGTGGGGCAGGTGTTGGTGTGGCAGCGCTGGGCCTGGATGCAGCCGACCGCCATCATCATCGCGCG
>CAYNJD010000602.1:0-1531 GCA_964397355.1 uncultured Mycobacterium sp.
AACACCCTGGACGTGATCGTGCATGTGATGGTGCCGGCCAGCAGACCGATCCTGGTCACCCTCGGGCTGATCACCGTGGTCTCGCAGTGGAACAACTTCATGTGGCCGTTGGTGATCACCAGCGGCGACAAGTGGCGGGTACTCACGGTGGCGACGGCCGCGCTGCAGTCGCGCTACAACGCGCAGTGGACGCTGGTGATGGCGGCGACCACGGTGGCGATGATCCCGCTGATGGTGCTGTTCGTGGTGTTCCAACGCCGGATCGTGCAGTCGATCGTGGTCACGGGGATCAAGTGAGCCGGCCGCGGTTCTCCACCCTGTTCGCCGCGGCGGTGGTCGCGTTGGCGGTTGCGCTGGGTGCGGCGGCGGTGCTGCTCGACGACATCTCCACGCGATCGGCGGGCGCCAAGACCGTGGTGACGGTGCGACTGTGGGACGAACAGGTCGCGGGCGCCTACCGAGCGTCGTTCGCCGCGTTCAACCGCGCACACCCCGACATCGAGGTGCGCGCCAACGTGGTCTCCTACGCGACCTACTTCGACACGCTGCGCACCGACGTGGCCGGCGGCGGCGCCGACGACATCTTCTGGCTCTCCAACGCCTACCTGGCGGGCTACGCCGACAATGGCCGGCTGATGAGAATCGATGCGGCCGGGCCGGATTGGGAGCCCGCCGTGGTCGCGCAGTTCACCCGGAACGGGACACTGTGGGGGGTGCCGCAGCTGACCGACGCCGGTATCGCGCTGTATTACAACGCGGATCTGCTGGCCGAAGCCGGAGTCGATCCCGCCCGGCTGGCAACGCTGCGCTGGGATCCGCACGGCGACGACGACACGCTGCGGCCGCTGCTGGCGAGGCTCACCCTCGATTCCGCCGGGCGCAGCGCGGCCACCGCGGGTTTCGATTTCCGCCGCACCCGACAATGGGGCTACAACGCCGCGAACGATCCGCAGGGCATCTACCTGAACTACATCGGTTCGGCCGGCGGGGTATTCCAGCGCGACGACGAGTTCGCCTTCGACAACCCCGGCGCCGTCACGGCATTCGAATACCTGGTTCGGCTGATCAACGACGACCACGTGGCACCGCCGGCCTCGGAGACCAACACCAACGGCGACTTCTCCCGCAACCAGTTCCTGGCCGGAAAGATGGCGCTGTTCCAGTCCGGCACCTACAACCTGGCGGCCGTCGCCGAACAAGCCGGCTTCGACTGGGGGGTGGCGATGCTTCCCCGCGGGCCGGAGGGGAGTCGCGTCAGCGTCACCAACGGCATCGCCGCCGCCGGTAACGCCGCCTCACCCCATCCCGAGGCGGTGCGGCAGGTGCTGGCCTGGCTCGGCAGCCGCGAAGGCAACCAGTATGTGGGCCGGCAGGGGGCGGCGATCCCCGCCGTGCTCAGCGCCCAGCAGGTCTACTTCGACTACTGGGCGCACCGCGGCGTCGACGTCACCCCCTTCTTCGCCGTGCTGGCAGCGGGACCGCGCATCCCCGCTCCCGGCGGGTTCGAGGGGTTTCCGGCCGGCAACCAGGC
>CAYNJD010000603.1:0-1531 GCA_964397355.1 uncultured Mycobacterium sp.
GCGTCGATGGAGAACTTCCCGATGGGCGATCCGTGGACCCCGGGCAACATGCAGGGCCCGCAGATCAGCGAGACCCAGCGACGCAAGGTGCTGGGCCTGATCGCCTCCGGCCTGGACTCGGGCGCGCGGCTGGTCACCGGGGGCGGCGTCCCGGAGCACCTGGCCACCGGCTATTACGTGCAGCCGACCCTGCTGGCCGACGTCGACCCGGACAGCCAGATCGCCCAGGAGGAGATCTTCGGCCCGGTGCTCACCGTCACCCCCTACGACACCGACGACGATGCGGTCGCGATCGCCAACAACTCGATCTACGGCCTGTCCGGCGAGGTCAGCAGCGCCGACATGGACCGGGCGATGGCGGTGGCGACCCGGATGCGCACCGGCAACGTCAGCATCAACGGCAAGAGCCACTTCGGTATCGACAGCCCGTTCGGCGGCACCAGGCAGAGCGGCCTGGGGTATCGCAACGGCGCCCAGGGCTTCACCGAATACCTGCACATCAAGACGATCGGGATGCCGGAATGACGTTCCCGGCCGACGACCGGCTGGAGATCGCTGCGCTGTTGTACCGCTACGCCCGCGCGGTCGACACCAAGGACTGGGCGCTGTACCGGTCGGTGTTCACCGATGACGCCGTCATCGATTACTCGTCGGCCGGGGCCATCTGCGGCACCCGCGACGAGGTGGCCGACTGGCTGGCCGCCGGCTTCACCGCGATCCCGATGTCGATGCATTACATCAGCAACATCGAGATACTTGACTACGCCGGGGATTCCGCGCAGGTGCGGGCGATGTTCTACAACCCGATGCAGCTACCGGGGATGGCCGAGCTCAGCTACTGCGGCGGCTACTACCACCACGACCTCGTTCGCGCCGCCGACGGCTGGCGCAGCCGGGGGCTGCGCGAGGAAAACCTCTGGTTCACCAATCCCCCGACGCGGCCCGACGCCTGCTGATTTCCCTTCCCCTCCCCCCGGGCCTGTAGTTGGCGTGCCCACTACTCGCAGTTTCACGCGCCAACTACAGGCTCGCGGTTGGTCGAGGAGATGGCGGAGTTGATCAGTCGCCGGAACAGAAGTCCAGCAGTAGCCGGTTGACCTGCTCGGCCTGCTCGATCTGCGGACAGTGCCCCGCGGCATCGACGACGACCGATCGCCCCTTTGAGATCTGATCGGCGATCTGCGATGCCCAGCCGGGCGGCAGCAGCTTGTCGCAGCCGCCCTCGACCACCAGCACCGGCACCGAGATGCGCTCATAGGCACGGCTGTTCGACGGCGGCGGCGGGGGCTCGGCACCCGGCCGACGGAACCTGGCCGCCGCGATGGCCTCCCACGCCCCGGGCGCAGTGCTCGATTCATAACGCCGCCGAACATAGTCCTCGTCGGCAGGATAGGCCGGGTCGTGGAACAGCGCCGCCACGATCCGGCGCATCGCGGGCAGCGTGGCGTCATAGTCGTAGAGCGCGGCCATGTGTTCGTTCTGCTGGATCTCGCCGCCGCCGCAGATGGCGACCAGGCGGCGTACCGGCAGC
>CAYNJD010000604.1:0-1526 GCA_964397355.1 uncultured Mycobacterium sp.
GCTGCTCGTCGGTGGCGACCCCGGAGATCGCCGCGTTGCCCAGCCCCTGGTAGGGAACCGAGAGCATCAAAGCGACGTCGCCCCAGCTCATCTCGAGCACCTGCAGCAGCGCGGCCATGTTGGCGCCGTTGCGGTTCTCGCCCTTGCCCTCGGATTCGCGGAAAGCCTCGGCGCCGGCCAACGCGTTGCCGCCGGCCTTGGACACTCCGTCGAACAGCGTCTCGAGGGTGTCGAGTTCGACGGGGTACTCGTGCTCGCGCAGGTCGTACTTGCGCGATATCGGGCGCAGCATCTCGGCGGCGCCGGCGTGGGTCATCTCGATGACGGCCTGCAACTTCTTGGGGAGTTCCAGATTGATTGCCATGACAGCTCTTTCAGCTCGTATCGGTCAAGGTGAGGTTGGGAGGCGGCGGCTAGACGACCAGCACGCCCTCGGCGACGCCGATGGCACGCAGGTCGCGATACCAGCGTTCGACCGGGTGTTCCTTGATGTAGCCGTGGCCGCCGAGCAGCTGCACGCCGTCCAGCCCGATCTGCATGCCCTTGTCGGTGGCGATCCGCTTGGCCAGCGCGGCCTCCCGGATGAACGGCAGGCCCTGTTCGGCGCGGGCCGCCCCGCGCCAGGCCATCAGGCGCAGCCCGTCGAGCTCGATGGCGATGTTGGCGCACATGAACGCCACCGACTGGCGGCGGGCGATCGGCTCGCCGAAGGCCTCCCGCTCCTTGATGTAGGGCATCACGTAGTCGAGCACCGCGTGGCTGGTGCCCACCGCCAGCGCCGACCAGCCCAACCGGGACAGTGCGATGGCCTCCGAATAGTCCTGGGCATAGTCGGCGTCGGTTCGCCCGTCCTCACCCAGCCGGGCATCCAGCGGCACCGAGACCTTGTTCAGCTCGATCTGCCCCAGGGCCGCGGCGCGGATGCCCATGCTGCGGTCGGCCTTGACGGTCAGGCCCGCGGCCGAGGACTCCACGATGAACAGCGCCGGCTTGCCGTTGAGCTGGGCGGCGACGATGAACAGCTCGGCGTCGGCCGCCGCCGGCACCAGGGACTTCACACCCTCGAGCCGGTAGCCGCTGGGGGTGCGCACCGCGGTGGTCTTGAGATTGGTCGGGTCGAACAACGGGTGCGGTTCGGCGATCGCGACACAGGCCTGCGGAACGTTCTCACCGGCGAACGCCGGCAGGTAGGTGGCCTGCTGGCCGGCGCTGCCCCAGTGGGTCAGCGCGGCCGCGACGCCGCCCGGCGCCAGGATCGGCAGCGCCAGGCCCATGTCGCCGTAGGCCAGCGCCTCGGCGACCAGCACATTGGTGATCGCCGAGCGGTGCGCGGCGATCCCGTCGAAGTCCTCGGGGATGTTGATCGCGGTGATGCCCAGTTCGGCGGCCTTGCCGATCAGTTCGTGCGGGTAGTCGGCCGCCTCGTCGGCGTCGTGGGCTGCCGGACGCAGAATCTCCGACGCGAACTCCTCGACGGTGTCGACGATCATCTGCTGCTCGTCGTCGGGGGTCAGGTCGAAGTAATC
>CAYNJD010000605.1:0-1523 GCA_964397355.1 uncultured Mycobacterium sp.
ACCTGCTCGGCGGCGATGTTGAGGGCCGCATCGACCATCGCCGCTTCCACCAGGATCCCCTCGCCGGTACGGCGACGATGCTCCAGCGCCAACAGCAGCGCGTTGAGGGCGTGCACCCCGGCGTTCGGGTCACCCACCGAATACGGCTCGTACGGGTTGCGGTCGGGGAAGCCGGTCAGCCAGCTAACGCCGGCGGCGGCCTCGATCGCATAGGCGAACGCCGGATTGTCACGCCACGGCCCGTCGAGCCCGAAACCGGGCATCCGCAACAGGATCGCGTCGGACCGCAACTGGCGGACGGTGTCGAAATCCAAGCCGATCTGCTCGAGCACCCGCGGAGTGAAGTTCTCCACGATCACATCCGCGGTCGCGACCAGCTTCCGCAGAATCTCACGGCCGGCCTCACGACGCAGGTCCGTCGTGAGCCCCCGCTTGTTGGTGTTCAGCGCCGAGAAGATCGGTGAACGCTCCCACCATTGCGGTTCACTGGCCGGGATTCCGGCGATGAGCCGGGTGCCGTCGGGTTTGCCGGTCGATTCGATATGGATGACGTCGGCGCCGAGCATGGCCAGCAGATGGGTGCAGCTCGGGCCGGCCCAGAACGTCGTCAGGTCCAGCACCCGGAGGCCGCTGAACGGCCCGGCGTCGCGCTGCTCACCCTTACCGGCGACACGTGATGGTGGCGGCGCCGAACGGTAGTGCTCGGTGTGCTCGCCGAGACGCGGCGCCGGCTGTGGGGGCCCCCAGCTCAGTTGCGGCATCCGGTAGGGGCGATCGGGCTGGATGAATCCGCCGCGCGGGTTGGTGACGAAGACCTGCCGCGCCTGGAAGTGATCCAGTTCGGTGACGTTGGCGCCGTTGCCGACCGGGGCGTTGGGGATCCGGAATGCGGTGGCCAGATCCCGGATCTCCTCGACGGTCTGCTCTTTGAACCAGGCGTAGATCTCCTCGGCCTTCTCGTTGGCCTGCTCGGTGATCGACAGCGGCGAGTCCTCGTCGATCCACTCGGGATGCCCGGTCATCGCGCACAGGTCGAACCATTGCTGGGCGGTGCCGCACCCGACATCGACCAGGCCGTCCTTGGCGGAGGCGATACCGGGCACGGTGAGCCTGCGGGTGTCGCGCCAGGGCTTGCCGAGCATCTCGAAGTAGGTCACCGGGTAATAGGTCAGGCCCATGATCTGTGTCTCGAGCATCGACAGGTCCAACAGGTCACCACGGTCGCGGCGGGCGAACCACGATGCCAGGGTCAGCGCACTGGCGTAGGCACCGGCAAGGTACTCGCCGACCTGCCCGCCCACGAATGCCGGTGGTCGGTCCTGGGATCCGCGCCCGATCCCGAAGATGCCGCCCGACCAGGCTTGCAGGGTGAATTCGGTGGCCGGGCGGTCGCTCCAGGGACCATCCAGGCCGAAGGGCGTGATCGCGGTGACGATCAGCTGCGGATGGTCACGAGTGATCTGGTGCGGCGCAAACGCCGGGTGCTCGGCCAGCGCCGATCCGCGCGACCAGATGACGGCGTC
>CAYNJD010000606.1:0-1515 GCA_964397355.1 uncultured Mycobacterium sp.
TCAAACGGCAGCTGATCATCTTCAGCGTCCTGACCGTCGCCGCCCTGGCGGTGCTGGGGGTGTACTACCTGCGGCTGCCCAGCCTGGCCGGGCTGGGCCAGTACACCCTCAAGGCGAACCTGCCGGAGGCGGGCGGGCTGTACAAGACCGCCAACGTCACCTATCGCGGAACCATCATCGGCCGGGTAACCGCCGTGGAGCCGACCGAGACCGGTGCGCAGGCCACCATGCAGATCTCCGACAAGTACAAGATCCCGGTCGATGCGACCGCCAACGTGCATTCGGTGTCGGCGATCGGTGAGCAGTACCTGGACCTGGTGTCCACCGATAACCCGGGCCAGTACCTCAAGGGCGGCCAGACCATCACCAAGGGCACGGTGCCGTCGGCGATCGGGCCGGCCCTGGACGCCGCCAACCGCGGCCTGTCGGTGTTGCCGACGGGCAAGATCAGCGAGGCCCTCGACGAGACGGCGATGGCCGTCGGCGGTCTGGGCCCGGCGCTGCAGCGGCTGGTCGATTCGACGCAGGCCATCGTCGGGGACTTCAAGGCCAACCTGGGCGACATCAACGACATCGTCGAGAAGTCGGCGCCGATCATCGAAAGTCAGGTCGACTCCGCCAGCCCGATCGCGCAGTGGGCGCGCAACCTCAACGTTCTCGCCAGCCAGGCCGCCAGCCGCGACGAGACGGCCAAGCACATCATCCACGAGCTGCCGCCGCTGGTCGACCAGGTGCACTCGGTGTTCAGCGAGTCCAGGGACAGCCTGCCGCAACTGATGGCGAACATGGCGATCTTTACCGACATGGCCAGGCGCTACAACCGGAACACTGAGCAGGTGCTGGTGTTCCTGCCGCAGGCCGGCTCGATCATCCAGACCGTCAGCTCGGTCTTCCCCGGCCGGGCGTTGATCGACGTGGCCCTCGGTGCGTTCCCCGGGCCGGTCTTCCCGGTTCCCATTCCGGGCCTGAGCTTGAACTACCCGCCGCCGTGTCTGACCGGGTACCTGCCGGCATCGGAGTGGCGGGCCTTCGCGGACACCAGCCCGGCCGACCTGCCGGATGTGTCCTGCAAGATTCCGCAGGACACCCCGTCGAACAACGTGCGCGGCGTCCGCAACATCCCGTGTGTCGACGTGCCGGGCAAGCGGGCCGCGACGCCGAAGGACTGCCGCAGCGACAAGCCGTATATCCCGTTGGGGACCAACCCCTGGTACGGCGATCCCAACCAGATCCGTAACTGCCCGGCGCTGGGAGCCCGCTGTGACCAGCCGGTGGAACCGGGCCACGTGATACCGGCGCCGTCGATCAATACCGGGCTGAACCCGCTACCGGCGGATATGGTGCCGCCGTCGCCGCCACCGCTCAACGACCCGCTGACCCGCCCGGGCACCGGTACCGTGCAGTGCAACGGCCAGCAACCGAACCCCTGCATCTACACCCCGGGCGGGGGGCCCGCGGCGATCTACAATCCACAGAGCGGCCAGGCGGTGGGGCCGGACGGCGTCGAATACTCCG
>CAYNJD010000607.1:0-1510 GCA_964397355.1 uncultured Mycobacterium sp.
GCGCCCCCGCCGGCGGCGCCCGGACCGCCCGCGGGCCCACCACCGGCTCCGGCGCCGCCACCCGCCGGCGTCCAGGCGTTCTCCTTCCCGTACCTGGTCGGCGGCGGCCCCGGCGGTACGCCCCGGGTCGGCACCGGTGCGGGTGTGGCGGCCCCGGCCGGTGCGAAGAAGAAGGCGCCGGAGCCCGATACCGCCGCCGTGGCAGCCGACGCGGCCGGGCGCGCGCGGGCCCGCCGTCGCCGGCGGACGGTCCGGCGCGATCACGGCGACGCGGTGATCAAAGTCTCGGCCGAGGCCTCGGACCACGGTGCCGGGGAGCTGGGGTTCAGCGGGAGCGCCGCGCGGCCCGGTGTCGCCGCGGCGGGACTGACCCGGTTGGCCGGGACGTTCGAGGACACCGCGCGGATGCCGCTGCTGCCGGAGACCTGGCGCGCCACCGGCTCCTCCGGCTAGGGCACCAGCACGATCGACCCGGTCGTCCTGCGGGCCTGCAGATCCCGGTGAGCGTCGGCCGCCTCGGCCAGCGGGTAGCGCCGGCTCACCGTCACCTCGACCGAACCCGTCGTGATCGCATCGAACAACTCGGTTGCGCGCCACGAGAATTCCTGCTCGGTGCGGGTGAAGTGGGCCAGGTTCGGCCGGGTCAGGTATACCGATCCGGCGGCGTTGAGCCGCTGCGGATCCACCGGCGGGACCGGCCCGCTGGCCGCGCCGAACAACGCCAATGTGCCCCGCACGGCGAGACTGGCCAGGCTGGCGTCGAACGTCGACGCGCCCACCCCGTCGTAGACCGCGACGACACCTTCGCCGCCGGTCAGCTCCCGGATGCGGGCGCCGAACGCGTCTGCGGCGCCCTGGTCCGGGCCTGGATAGTCGAGCACCTCGACGGCGCCGGCCCGCCGCGACAACTCGGCCTTGGCCGGGGTCGACACCGTCGTGATAACCCGGGCGCCGAGCGAGCTGGCCCACTGGGTCAGGATCAGCCCCACGCCGCCGGCTCCGGCGTGCAGCAGCACCGTGTCGCCGGGCTGCACCGCATACACCGACTTGATCAGGTAATGCGCGGTAAGGCCTTTGAGCAGGGCGGCCGCCGCCACGCCCGCATCGACTCCCGCCGGGACCGGTGCCACCAACGACGCCGGTGCGGTGCAGTATTGCGCATAGGCGCCGGTCGCGGCCGCAGTCGCAACGCGGTCACCGACACCCAGGGTCGTCACCCCGGCGCCGACCTCGGCCACGGTGCCCGCGGCTTCGCCGCCGACCACGAACGGCAACGCGGCCGGGTACAACCCGGAGCGGAAATAGGTGTCGATGTAGTTGACGCCGACCGCCTCGGACTGGATCACCACCTCACCGGCCGCGGGGGAGGGCTGCGGTCTGTCGACCAGGTTCAAGACTTCGGGTCCGCCGGTCGCGGCGACTTCCACGGCACGCATGGTGACTATCATCTCCGAATGTGAGGTCTGCATGAAGCTGGCCCGGCCCGACATCTTCCACCCGCGCATCGTGT
>CAYNJD010000608.1:0-1510 GCA_964397355.1 uncultured Mycobacterium sp.
GCCTGGGCTGGCCGGTCGAGCACGGCGGGCGCGGCCTGTCGGTGGCGCACCGGGTCGCGTTCTACGAGGAGTACGCCCGCGCCGATGCGCCGGACAAGGTCAACCACCTCGGCGAGGAGCTGCTCGGGCCGACGCTGATCGCCTTCGGCACCCCCGAACAGCAGCAGCGTTTCCTGCCCGGCATCCGCAACGTCACCGAGCTGTGGTGCCAGGGCTACTCCGAGCCCGGCGCCGGCAGCGACCTGGCGAACGTGGCCACCACCGCCGTCCTCGACGGCGGCAAGTGGGTCATCAACGGGCAGAAGGTGTGGACCTCGCTGGCGCACCTGTCGCAGTGGTGCTTCGTGGTGGCCCGCACCGAGAAAGGCTCCAAGCGGCACAACGGGTTGTCCTACCTGCTGGTGCCGCTGGACCAGCCCGGGGTGCAGATCCGCCCGATCGTGCAGCTGACCGGCACCTCGGAGTTCAACGAGGTGTTCTTCGACGACGCGGTCACCGACGCCGATCTGGTGGTCGGTGAGCCCGGTGACGGCTGGAAGGTGGCGATGGGCACGCTCACCTTCGAGCGCGGCGTATCGACACTGGGGCAGCAGATCCGTTACGCGCGTGAACTTTCCGCGCTCGTCGAGCTCGCGAAGCGCAACGGTGCCGCCGACGACCCGCTGATCCGTGAGCGGCTGACCCGGTCCTGGGTGGGGCTGCGGTCGATGCGGTCCTACGCGATGGCCACCATGGACGTGGAGCAACCCGGCCAGGACAACGTCTCGAAGCTGTTGTGGGCCAACTGGCATCGTGATCTCGGTGAACTGGCCATGGACGTCATCGGATCCGACTCGATGGTGCTCGCCGACGGCGAGTTCGACGAATGGCAGCGGCTCTACCTGTTCACCCGCAGCGACACCATCTACGGCGGCTCGAACGAGATTCAGCGCAATATCATCGCCGAGCGGGTTCTCGGCCTACCCCGGGAGGCAAAGGGATGAGCCAGGCCAATTTGTCCAAGGAGCTGTCCACAGCGCCGGAAGAGATCGCCGGACACGGTCTGCTGGCAGGCAAGACGGTGCTGGTGACCGCAGCTGCCGGGACCGGTATCGGCTCCACCACCGCGCGGCGCGCACTGCTGGAGGGCGCCGACGTCGTCGTCTCCGACTACCACGAACGCCGGCTTTCCGAGACCCGCGACGAACTGGCCGGCCTCGGGCTGGGACGGGTCGAGGCGGTGGTCTGCGACGTCACCTCCACCGCCGCGGTGGACGGGCTGTTGGAGGCCGCCGTGGCGAAGATGGGTCGGCTCGACGTGCTGGTCAACAACGCCGGGCTCGGCGGGCAGACTCCGGTGATCGACATGACCGACGACGAGTGGGACCGCGTCCTGGACGTCACGCTCAACTCGGTGATGCGGGCGACCCGGGCCGCGTTGCGTTACTTCCGGGGTGTCGAGCACGGATGGTTGATCGTCAACAACGCCAGCTTGTTGGGGTGGCGCGCACAGCATTCACAGTCGCACTAC
>CAYNJD010000609.1:0-1494 GCA_964397355.1 uncultured Mycobacterium sp.
TGATGAACATGCTGACCGACGCGCTGCCGGCCACCGCCGTCGCGGTGAGCACGCCCGCCGGCCCGGCGCAGCGGGTCGTCGGTGGCATCGACGAGCGCAGGCTGATGCGTGCCGTCGCGGTACGCGGGGCGATCACCGGAACCGCGGCCAGCGCCGCGTGGGCGATGGCCGCGCTGACCGGACGCCGGCAGCGTGCCGCCACCGTCGCCTTGATCACGCTGGTCGCCACCGAACTGGCCCAGACACTCGTCGATTCGCACGCACCACTGGTGTGGCTCACCGCGACCGGGTCGTTCGCGACGTTCGCGGCGATGATCAGCGTCCCCGGCGTCAGCCAGTTGCTCGGTTGCGCCCCGGTGGGCCCGCTGGGCTGGGCGCAGGCGCTCGGATCCACCGGCGCGGCGGTGCTGGCCATCGCCGCGGCGTCACACCTGCGGCCGGCGGGTCGGCGCAGCTCAACCGCAGCGCTGCCGCGCGCCACGGAGCCGGGTCCGATGGCCACCGTGCAACCGCTTCGGCCACCAGGAACCCCGGCCGCGGTGGACGTCGATGCGGCTACGGTGTGGGCGACCGTATAAAACGATCAGCGGAGGTGCGGTATGCACCCTTTTCGGCAAGCCGTCGAGGCCCGCGATGCCGCGGCGATCGAGGCACTGCTGGCGGACGACGTGGTGTTCACCAGCCCGGTGGCGTTCAAGCCCTACCCGGGCAAGCCGATCACCGCGGCGATCCTGCGCGCGGTGATGCGCGTCTTCTCCGACTTCCGGTACGTGCGTGAGATCGCCGACCCCGGCGGGTGCGACCACGCACTGGTCTTCGAGGCCACCGTGGCCGGTAAGCGACTCACCGGATGCGACTTCCTGCATGTCGACGACGACGGCAAGATCGACGACCTCATGGTGATGGTGCGGCCGCTGTCGGCGGCCACCGCACTGGCCGAGGCCATGGGCGCACAGTTCGAACAGATCAAGCGCGAAGCCGCGGAGCAGGGCGGTCCGCGGTAGCCGGAAAACACCGCTGCGCACAGCTCAACCAGCGGTTATAGTTGATGGCGGCGATGAAGCTCGCCATAAACCGCCGCACCGGCTGATGGCTTCTACCACGTGAGCGACGCACGGGTGGGAGGCGCTGAAATGGCCCCAGAGGCAAACAATTTGGCCGCGCTGCTCGACCAGGGCCCCCGCCGTCGAGCGGTAGACCGCCGGATCGAAGTCGAGCAATGGGCCGGTTCGATCCCCCAGGAGATGGCGCAGGTTCCGGCCGTGCGGTTCGGCAGGCGCTGGGTGTCGTCGCTGTGGCTGATCCCGCTCGGGGCGGCCGGGATGGTGGTGGGGATCGCGTTGGCGCAGCAGCTACGCCAGTACGGCTGGATGCAGGACTTCATCGCGGCCTACCCGGGTACGTCGGCGCGGGTCACGCCGGTGATCGACACCGGCTTCCCGGCCTGGCTGCGCTGGCAGCATCTGTTCAACATCGTCTTCATGATGTTTCTGA
>CAYNJD010000610.1:0-1479 GCA_964397355.1 uncultured Mycobacterium sp.
GCCACCCGGCGCACCATCGACGAACGCGGCGAGCAGACCAGCATCGCCGACGTCGCCCGCACCCTCGGCGTCACCCGCCAGACCGTCTACCGGTATTTCCCCAGCACCGAAGAGTTGCTGGCGGCGACCGCGGCCGACGGCGCCGGCGCGTTTCTGGAGCAGCTGGCCGAGGCGCTCGCCGGCATCACCGACCCCGGCGAAGCGGTCGCCGAGGGTGTCGCGCTCACCTTGGAGCGACTGCCCGACGACCCCTATCTCGGTCTGTTGCTGCGCGCCCAGCAGGCCAGCGCCTTCGCTGTCACCGTGACCAGCGACACCGGCCGCGCCTTCGGGCGTTCGATCCTCGACCGCCTCGATGTCGACTGGACCGGCTTCGACGACCAGGCGATCGACGACATCATCGAGATGGTGCTACGAACGTTGCAGTCGTTCATCCTGGCGCCGCTGCCGGCCCCCGGTGGTGAGCTGCGACGCCTGCTGCGCCGGTGGATCGCGCCGGCGGTGAGCGCGGCGCGTGCCGTTACGAAGGCGCGGGTGTGAGCCGGTAGGTCACGCCGGTGAGGTCTTCGGCGATCCGCCACAGCCGCTGCTGGGCCTCGACGTCCTGGGCTCGGCCGGCGGCCCGGACCAACACCGGCGAGCCGATCTGCTCGAAACGCCCTCCGGGCCCGTAGAATTGGCCACCCGTGGCGGCGGGGTCGGTCGCCGCCCGCAGCATCGGAAGCGCTCCGTCGGCCGGCCCCTGCGTGAACCAGCCGGTCAGATAACGGAACCGGCGGTTGAACACCCAGCGCACCGCCCGGGATTGCTCACGCAGGATCCCGGTGCGGGTGCCGCCGGGGTGGGCGGCCAACGAGATCGCCGTGGCGCCCACCGATTCCAGCCGGCGCTGCAGTTCGTACATCGCCATCAGTTGTGCGAGCTTGGACTGCGTGTAGGCCGCCGACGGGGTGAACGAGTTCGCCAGCTGCAGATCGTCGAAGGCGATCCGGCCGCCGCGGTGGGTCTTGCTGCTCACCGCGATGATCCGGCCCGCGGCCGAAGCGAGAATCCGGTCGAGCAGCAGCCCCGTCAGGGCGAACGGCCCAAGGAAATTCGTGCCGAAGTCGCCCTCGAAGCCGTCGGCGGTCAGCTGCCGCGTCTGGTGCATGACGCCGGCGTTGTTGACCAGGATGTCGATGACCGGATAGCCGGCCCGCAGTTCGTCCGCGCAACCGCGCACCGACGCCAGGTCGCTGACATCCAGGCGCACCACGTCGATGCGCGCGCCGGGAACGGTCCGCTCAATGTCGTGGCGGGCCGCGGCGGCCGCCTCGGTATTGCGGCAGGCCAACACCACAGTGGCGCCCAGCCGTGCCAGTCCGCGCGCGGTTTCGAGCCCGACACCGGTGTTCGCCCCCGTCACGACGGCGGTCCGGCCGTGCTGGGGCGAACCCTGCGCCAAGGTCCAATCCGTCGCGGTCACACGGCGCACTATAG
>CAYNJD010000611.1:0-1452 GCA_964397355.1 uncultured Mycobacterium sp.
TGTCGGCAAAAAGTGGTGCGATCTGGTCGGCGCGGTAGCCGGCGATGCCGGTGCCGATCGGGGTGACCTGGAAGCGCAACTCGGGGTGGGCGCGCGCATAGGCCAGGAAGGTGTCCACTTCGGCGGTGAGGGTGGGAAAGCCGCTCATGGTGTCGATGGCATAGGACTGACCGTGGTGGCCGTGGCCCTCACCCCAGACGGCACCGAACTTCTGGAAGGCGTCGCGGGCGGCTCCGCCGTCATGCAATCCGTGGGCATTGGAGCCGAAGACGAACACCTCGTTGGGCGCCAGCCGCTCGATACGACTGCCGGTCAAGGAGTCCATGACGCGGCGCTGGATCTGATTGAGCGCATCCAGGCGCACCCCGCGCGGCAGGTACTCGATCGCGTCCACGGCCACGGCGACGACTTCGCTGAGTGTGGGCCGCGCCGACGAGGACAGGCCGGGTGCATTGGCGGGGGAGGCCCCGCCCGCATCCGGTCTGCTGATCGGTAAAGAGTCACGCAACTCCTCGGTGGCGAACAGGTCATCGAGGCCGACGCCCAGCGCGCTGGCGATGGCGAGCTGCTTGGGGTGCGAGGCGTTGCGGTATCCCGTCTCGAGCTGCGACAGGTAGGGGTAGGAGATGCCTGCTGCCTCGGCGAGGGCGTTGCGGTCCATGCCGAGCTCTTCGCGCCGACGCTTGATCCGCTCGCCGACGCCGACGTCGCCCCGGCGGGGGGAACTCCCGCGGCGGCGGGCGTCTGGCCCGGTGCGTTCGGTCATGGCGTTCAAAATACCAGGGAGTATGCCGACGGCAAAAAACTAGGCACGCATATTGCGTCGTACTGCTATGCGATCAGCACTGATGAAGATATTCACATAGCATAGGAAGCATGATGACCACAACGACGACCCCCACCCTTCCCCTGCTGCATGTCGGCAGGGGTGCCCAGTACGGCGGGTTGACGCTCTTTCCGGTGTGGACCGACGGTGGCGCCGCCACCGGCCTCGAGTGGGACCTGAAGACCCTGGACGTCGGCGAGCACGACGGTGGCGGGCAGGTGACTTCCCTGTCCGCGGTCAACTCCGGCGACAAGCCGGTCGTTCTTCTCGAAGGTGATCTGCTCGAAGGTGGCTGGCAGACAAGGATGATCGCCCGCTCGACCATCCTCGGCCCACACGAGGCTGCCGACATCGCGGTGCTCTGCGTCGAGCAAGGCCGGTGGGAGCAGGACGGCAACCGCGGCCATCGTGCCGCCGGCCGCCGCGTCTCCGCCTCCCTTCGCACCTCCCGTGACCGCGCCTATCGTCGGGGCACCGATCCCCAGCACGCGGTCTGGCGCGGGATCGCCTCCCGCTATGAAACGAACGTGCGCACGGCTACCAACTCCTTCGCCGACCACCTCGATCGTGTCGCCCGCGAACGCCGCCGGCGCAGCGAGCGGCCGCTGCCGGCCAAGCCGCTTGCA
>CAYNJD010000612.1:0-1384 GCA_964397355.1 uncultured Mycobacterium sp.
CGGCTTTTCATCATGATCATGCCTCCGGGCTCGAGATTACCGGGGTAGGGCAGTGACCCGGCTCACTCGAAAATTGCGGGACACCCAACGCGGGTGTGCCGGCCGCGAGTTGGAATTTCACGACGCGACACGCCCGTGTCACGTCGTCAGATTCCAACTGGGCGCCCCTTTCCGTCCCCACATCGGGGCGAAGCCCCACGAACGCTCACAGCAATCTGTCGAGGCGGCCGGAACCGATGACTAAAGTTAGCGGGTGACCTCTGACTCTCCGGCCGCCCGACCGCGGCTGCCGCGGGAGATCTGGGTGCTGCTGGGCGCCAACACCTTGATCGCGCTCGGCTACGGGGTGGTGTCACCGGTACTGCCGGTCTACGCCCGGCACTTCGGCGTGAGCATCTCCGCGACGACGTTCCTCATCACCGCGTTCGCGCTGATGCGGCTGTGCTTCGCGCCGGTGAGCGGAATGCTGGTGCAGCGGCTCGGAGAGCGCCGGGTCTATGTCACCGGCCTGTTGATCGTCTCGCTGTCCACCACCGCCTGCGCCTTCGTGCAGACCTACTGGCAACTGCTGGCCTTCCGAGCGCTCGGCGGCGTCGGGTCGACGATGTTCTTCATCGCCTCGGTGGGACTGATGATCCGGATCAGCCCGCCCGATGCTCGCGGTCGGGTCGCCGGCATGTTCGCCACCGCGTTCTTGCTGGGCACCGTTGGCGGTCCGGTATTGGGCAGTCTGACAGCCGGTTTCGGGTTGAACGCGCCGTTCTTGTTCTACGGTTCGGTGCTGCTGGTGGCCGCCACCGGGGTGTTCGTCAGCCTGCGCCACTCGCAGCTGGCCGAACCGGCCGACGCGACCGGGCCGACCGTGTCGGTGCGCGCGGCGCTGGCCCATCGCGCATACCGCTCGGCGCTGCTGTCGAACTTCGCCACCGGCTGGTCGGTGTTCGGGCTGCGGGTCGCGTTGGTGCCGCTGTTCGTCACCGAGATCCTGGGCCGCGGCGCGGCCGTCGCCGGCCTGGCGCTGGCCACCATCGGGATCGGCAACGTCTGCGCGGTGCTGCCCAGCGGCCACCTGTCCGACCGGATCGGCCGGCGGGGCCCGCTCATCCTCGGGCTCGCGGTGGCCGGTGTCGCGACCATCTTGCTCGGCGCGTCGGGGTCGCTGGCGATGTTCCTGTTCGCGGCGTACCTGACCGGGTTGGCGTCGGGTATGTACGGAGCGCCGCAGCAGGCGGTGATCGCCGACCTGGTCGGCAACCAGGCCCGGGCCGGGACCGCGGTGGCGACCTATCAGATGATGGCGGACCTCGGGTCGATCGTCGGATCGCTGGTGGTGGGGCAGATCGCCCAGCGGATGTCGTTCGGGTGGGGCTTCGCGCTCAGCGGC
>CAYNJD010000613.1:0-1370 GCA_964397355.1 uncultured Mycobacterium sp.
GCGGGGTGCGGCCCCAGTCCCCGTCGCCGTAGGTGGTGGACACGCACATCGCCACCGCCGGCAGCCCTTCCTCGGCGGCATACCGCAGCACCAGCTCTTCGGCCTGCACCCGGGACCGCACGTAAGGGGTCAGTCCGCGCGGGTTGATGATGTCGTCCTCGTCGGCGACGTGGCCGCGGCGGCGGGCGGCCGTGGCGTAGCTGCTGGTGAACACGAACCGGCGCAGCTCGGCGTGTTTGGCCACCTCCAAGACATTGCGCAAGCCCTCGACATTGGTGCGAAACAGCGGCGAGGGATCGCGCAACCAGGCCCGGGTGTCGACGACACAGTAGTAGACGTCGTCGCAGCCGGCCATCGCCTCGGCCAGGGTGGCGGAGTCGAAGACGTCACCGTGGAACCGGGTGACGTCGAGGTCGTCGATCGCGAGGGTGTTGGCGCCTTCCCGCACCATCACCCGCACGTCGTGGCCGGCGTCGACCAGCTGCCGGGTGACATGCGAGCCGAGGAAGCCGTTGGCGCCGATGACCAGTTTGGGTTTGCCGATCACGCAGCGCCTCCGAACTGCTGCATCCACGCCGCGGCTTCGTCGTCCAGGGTGCCCAGTTGCTGCGCCTTCTTGCACCACCTCATGCTCGCGGTCACAAAGCGCAGCGGGTTGTAGATGTCTTCCTGACGCGACCACAGGCCGTCGCCGGCGTACGTGATGATCGAGATGTTGGTGGCGCTGATGATGGTGCCGTCCCCGGGGTCGCGCATCGGGTTGTCCAATTCGCAGATGATCCGGCCACGGTCTTCGTCGATGACCGACCACAGCGACGGGAATTCGGTCATGTAGCTACCCGGGAAGGTCGACATCGTCTTGCGGATCCAGCCGCGTACCTCCTCGCGGCCGTGCATGGTGCCCATGGCGTGCTCGACGTACTCGACGTCGGGCGTGTAGTGGCCCACCCAGGCGTCCCAGTCCTTGGTTTCGGCGGCGCGCGCCACGGTCTGCTCAAACGTGTCGAAAGCCGCCGCCAGTTCGGCGCGGCTGAACTGCGGGGTCGTCATGCCAAGCACTAGAACACGTTCTACCCGGGTTGTCGAGCAGTCCGGGATAATCGGGGCATGACCACTTCCGAGACTTCCACCGCGATCCTGGCCGGGGGCTGCTTCTGGGGCATGCAGGACCTGATCCGCAAGCTGCCCGGTGTGCTGACCACCCGTGTCGGCTACACCGGCGGAGATGTTCCCAACGCCACCTACCGCAACCACGGCACCCACGCCGAGGCCATCGAGATCACCTACGACCCGGCCGCAACCGACTACCGCAGCCTGCTGGAGTTCTTCTTCGCCATCCACGACCCGACCACCCCCAACCGGCAGGGCAA
>CAYNJD010000614.1:0-1368 GCA_964397355.1 uncultured Mycobacterium sp.
GTCTTCATGGGCCACGAGTTCAGCGCCCGGGTGGTGCAGGCCGGCCCCGACACCGACACCTTTCCGGCGGGCACACCGGTCACGTCGATGCCGATCCTGTTGGCCGCCAACGGTATCGAACCGATCGTCTACTCCAACACCACGATGGGCGGCTACGCCGAGAAGATGCTGCTCTCGGCACCACTGTTGCTTCGGATCCCCGACGGTGTGGATCCCCGCCACGCCGCACTGACCGAGCCGATGTCGGTGGGCCTGCACGCGGTGAACAAGTCCGGCATTGTGCCCGGGGAGAGTGCGCTGGTGCTGGGCTGCGGCCCGATCGGGATCGCGATCATCGCCGCGTTGCGCACCGCAGGCGTGGAAGACATTGCAGCCGCGGACTATTCGCACGCCCGACGGGACCTGGCGACGGTGATGGGCGCGCACCGGTCACTCGACCCGGCCGAGGGCTCGCCGTTCGACACGGTCACACCGAAGGTCGTCTTCGAGGCGGTGGGCGTGCCGGGCATCATCGACGACGTGCTGCGGCGCGCGCCGATCGGCAGCCGACTGGTCGTCGCGGGGGTCTGCATGCAGCCCGACACCGTGCACCCCTTCTTCGGCATCGCCAAGGAGATGAGCGTGCAGTTCGTGTTGGCCTACGAGCCGGCGGAGTTCGCCAAGTCACTGCGCGCCATCGCCGAGGGGCACATCGACGTGGCGCCGCTGATCACCGGCGAGGTCGGACTCGACGGCGTCGGTGCGGCATTCGATGATCTGACCGACCCGGACCGGCACTGCAAGATCCTGGTCACGCCGTAAGACTCCTCACCTGGGGAAGGCGCCGGCGTCGCGCAGCCGCTTCGACCAGCCGCCCACCAGCTCGACCAGCTCCCCCAGGTCGTCGCCGAGGCGGGCGACGATCGGGTCGCACGCCGCATCGGTGGCAGCCTCGACCGATTCGCGGGCGGCGCGCCCCGCATCGGCGAGCACCCCGTCGCGCGCCAGCCCCCGCTCGGCCAGCCGGGCCTCGCCGGCGGCGAGGTCGTCATCGGCCCACGCCCGCGTCCGGACGTAGGACCGCGGCGGCATGCCGCGGTACAGCTCGGTGATCAGTCCGATCTGCACGCCGTCGAATCCGGCCGCGGTCCAAGCGTTCACGTGCGCGTCGCCGCGGAATTCCCGCAGCTGATCGGCCAACTGCCAGGCGTCGGTGAGCGGGTCTCCCGCCAGCCCCTCGGCGACCAGGCCGGCGAACAGCGGCTTGCCGGCCATCGGCAGCCCGTCGGCGGCGCGATGCAGCAGCTGCACCGCGCGATCGAGACCGTCCGGGGAGTCGCCGAGGACGCGGCGCAACTGGGCCACCGCGCCGGCGGTGCGGGCCGCGCG
>CAYNJD010000615.1:0-1349 GCA_964397355.1 uncultured Mycobacterium sp.
GGAGATGACGTTCGGTGATGCCGAGGTGATCAGGAGCTAATCGCCGGTGATCGGCTGCGGAGCTTCTGGTCCGCGGAAATCTGGTGCCAGACCAAGTGATAACGGGCGAGTTCTTCGCTGCCGTCGATCAGGGCGTCGATCGCCGCCAACAGCATCCAGTCGGCGACATCCCTGGGGACATGGTGGGGATAGGCCGACAACACCTGCGTCGCAGTGTCGCTGACGACGGTCCGGAACAGCTCGACCTCGTTGTCTGCCACACCGGACCGGCGGGCCACCGCACGTGCGACAGTCTGCACGATACGCGGCAACCGGGTGCTGGCCCCGGCGGCGTCGATGAGGCTGGGGCCGAGTTCGTCGACATGCTGTCCGTAGCGGGCGCGTTCGCCGGAGCCCGGTATCGGGTCGTTGGGCTCGGCCTCGGGTACATAGGTGTTGGGCAGATGCGTTGCGGTGGCGATCACCGCGCCGAGGAGATCGATCACGCTCAGGTCGTGGCGGCGCTGGGCGGGCGCGAGCAGGGTGACACCCGGCGGCAATTTGACGTCGGGGGGGACCCACCCCCCGGCCAGGTCGGTGACCAACACGGTGGTGGTCTCGTCATCACGCAACCCGGCCGCCCATGCGAGCCCGGGTGCCTGGCGGGCCACGGCATCGACTTTGCGCTGCAAATCCTGCTGCTCAGCCAGGCGTTTGGCAGCCGTGCCTGCCCCCGCCCCGGCAGCCGCTCCCGTTCCCATACTGCCGGCCACTGTCGCTCCCGACTGCCCGCCGCTGCCCGCGGTCGGCCTGCCCGACGCCGGACGGTCCCCGGAGGAGGCGACGGTCGTCCCACCGGAAGTCGGCGTGGTGGGACCGCCGGGTGATGACGGCGAGGTTGGAGCCCCGGGTCCAGCAGGGCCAGTCGGCGAGACAGGCGCGACGGCCCCGGCCGGACGCAGATCCGCCCCATAGCTGGGCAGCGGGCCCGAAGGAGCAGCTGGTCCAGCACTGACCGACGCTGGTGACACTGAGGGCGGCCCGGCAGCTGACACCGAGGGGCCCGGCGGGGCGGCGGGTGCCGGGCCCGTGGTCGTAGCCGTGGGGACGACCTCCGGACTTGCGGCTGCCGGATTGTTCATGTTGCCCAGCAAGCCTCCAGCCATGGGTGTCACCGGCGGTGACGGTGGAACCTGCGGGCCCGGCGAAGGACCCAATCCAGATGAGTCCACCGCACTCAGCGCCGATGGAGGTGGCCCTCCCGGCGCGGGCAGCCCACCGGGCGCACTCGAGGAGAATGCTTGACTCACCCCGCCGCTTTGGAGACTCTGCGGTGCAGCGCCGAGCGTCCCACTGCTGAGGTCAGGCAT
>CAYNJD010000616.1:0-1338 GCA_964397355.1 uncultured Mycobacterium sp.
AGTCGCCGAGGACGCGGCGCAACTGGGCCACCGCGCCGGCGGTGCGGGCCGCGCGGACGGTGGGCGCATCGGTGAGCGTCCAGCCGTATCGGACCGCCGGCACCACCACGGCCGGGTTGAAAACCCCGAAGGTCGCCGCGATCACCTCCCCGGGCGCCTGCCCCAGCACCGAGCCGCGGCTGCAGAAGTACGCCGGCCCGTCCGGCATCTCGACGTCACCGGATTTGGCGGGACTGGGCTGAAAACCCAGCGCGGCATATCCGCGGTGACACTCGGGTGCGAAGTACACCTGCCCGGCGAAGGCCTCGATGGCGCCAGACAGTGCTCTCGACGGTGCGGTGGCCATCGTCTCAGTGTGCCGCATCGGACTTTTCGGCGGGCGTGGTCACCACTGGGCTATGGTGCCACTCATGCCGACACGCAGCACCCGGATGGTTCTTCGCTGGTCGACGACGCTGGCTTTGGCCGGCCTGACCACCGCCGCGATGGCCGGATGCGACGCCGCGCCCGTCGGCGGCTCGGAGCCGCCTCGCCAGGTGACCGTCGTCGGTTCCGGCGAGGTCCAAGGGGTTCCGGACACCTTGACCACCGAGGCGGGTATCGAGTTCGTCGCCAGCGATGTCACCAGCGCGATGAACCAGACCAGCGAGCGTCAACAGGCGGTGATCGAGGCATTGCTCGACGCCGGCGTGGATCGCAAGGACATCAGCACCACCGGAGTCAGTCTTCAGCCGCAGTACGGCAACACCGAGCCCGGTGGGTCGTCGACCATCACCGGGTACCGGGCAAGCAACATGATCAAGATCAAGGTCGAGCGGGACTCCGCCTCCCAGGTGCTGGCGGTGATCGTGCGGGCCGGCGGTGACGCCACCCGGATCAACGGGGTGAGCTACTCCATCGAGGACGATTCGCAACTGGTGCGCGACGCCCGCGAGCGGGCCTTCAACGACGCCAGGGACCGCGCGGAGCAGTACGCGCAGCTGTCCGGACTGCACCTGGGCCGGGTGATCTCGATCTCCGAGGTGGCCGGGGGAACCCCGCCGCCGACGCCGGTGGGTGCGCCGATGCCCCGCGCGATGGCCGCGCCACCAGTCGAGCCCGGCCAGCAGACCGTGAGCTTCTCGGTGACCGGGGTGTGGGAGCTGAACTGACCGTCGCGCTGCTTCCGTGAATCGAGTAGCTGACCGGGCGCTCAGCCCTGATACACCCGCGGGTCCAAGGTGCCGATGTAGGGCAGGTCGCGGTAGCGCTCCATGTAGTCCAGGCCGTAGCCGACCACGAATTCGTTCGGGATGTCGAAGCCCACATAGGTGATGTCGACGCCGGCGCGCGCCGCGT
>CAYNJD010000617.1:0-1337 GCA_964397355.1 uncultured Mycobacterium sp.
GTGGAGCCGCTGACGATGAAGCCCGACGTGTGTTGGCAACTGCCGATCCGGCGCAGCCAGGAGTGGGTGACCCGCCCCGATGACACCGAGATCCTCAAGACCACGATCACCGAGTTCGACCGGCGCGGCTGGGGTCCCGGCGGCGAGGACCTGCACTGGTACTGCACCGGCGACCCGGCGGCCCACGTCGGCGCCAAGCAGGTGTGGCAGAGCCTGGCGGCCGAGCTCACCGAGTTGCTGGGCGCCAAGGCCTACGCCGAGCTCGCCGCGATCTGCGAGCGGCGCAACGAACTCGGCCTGGTGGCCGTCCACCCCGCCACCAAGGCCGCCGAGTGACCCGCCGGAGCGCCGTTCACTTGAATGGCCGACAGTCCATGAAACCAGTCCGTGCAGGTCAGCTGGCAATTTCGGCCTGAACCGGTCCGGCCGAAATGCCCGACGGGCCACGGTTTCAGCGACCCCGGGGGCCACTGAGGGTGTGCGGAGTCACTGACGAACGATTTTTTACAGACGCCGCCGCTCGCCTATGATTGGCACTGACCACCGCGTAGTGCAGCACCCGTCCAGTGCGCAGTGAATTGAGAAACAAGCCCTACGCGGGCATGATCCTGTCTTACACACGCCCGCTGGAGATTCATGATCAGGACCGAGATGCACCCCGTGGATATGGAGCTCGGCCATAACGGCCTCACGCCGCCGGTCGTTCTCAGACCACCTGTGGTCCTGGAAGCGCGCAAACTGAACAAACAGTTCGGCGAGGGCGATACCGCCACACCGGTTTTACGGAACATCGATATCCAGATAACTCGCGGTGAATTCGTTGCGCTGGTGGGGCCGTCCGGTTCCGGGAAGTCCACGCTGCTCAGCATCCTGGGCCTGCTGGACATGCCGACCTCCGGCGACGTCCTCATCAACGGCCAGAGCGTCTCGGCGCTGTCGCGCCGGCAGTTGGCCACCGTCCGCTGCCAGACCCTCGGCTACGTATTTCAGGCATTCAACCTTTTGGCGGGCCTGTCGGTGGTGGAGAACGTCATGCTGCCGGGCCTGCTGGCCGGCAAATCCGGTCGCGCCCAGCACGCCCACGCGATGAGCCTGCTCGACCAGGTCGGGCTGGCCGCCAAATCGCGGCGCGTCCCGGCGGAATTGTCCGGCGGGGAACAACAGCGGGTGGCCGTTGCGCGAGCGCTTTTCATGAAACCGGACGTCATTCTCGCCGACGAACCGACCGGCAACCTGGACACCCTTAATGGCCACCGGGTTATCGACGCCCTCTACAACCTGAATGCGGCCGGCCAGACAATTGTTCTGGTGACCCACGACCGGAAAATCGCCGACGA
>CAYNJD010000618.1:0-1303 GCA_964397355.1 uncultured Mycobacterium sp.
GGAGCATCTTGGGGGTGATCGACTCGATGTTCTCGCGGCGGATCTCCGTCAGCTTCGATCCAGGGGTGGCTAACCGGATGGTCAAAGTGGTTGGAGAAAGGCGCAGAAGAGATCGTCGCCACAGCTGTACTGCGCTCCACAGGATCAGCGGCATGACGGCCAGCAGGACGACGCCGACGAAGCGAGGCCACGCCGGATTACTGGGATCGCGCCCAGCCGAAATAGCGGCGATACCCGTCATTGGGAGCGCCAAACATAGGAAGTAGGCAGTGCCCTCGTACCACGGCAAGTAGCGACAGACAATCTCACTCGCTGAGCGGCTGACGCCCGGCCGAAAGATTCGCCGATCGCCGATGACGAGGAGTAACGCACAACAGGCCACGATGACAGACCAATACCATTGCAATCCCGCCCGCATGGCCACCGGCATCAGCAGGCACAGCGTTGCGGCGAAGGCGTAACGCAGCACCGTCCCCCAGCGGTTTTTCGCTCCACCCCCCGCCATCAGCGACCGTCTCGCGTTCTGCTCACCGGGACGCCGCCGGAATGGCTGGTGGCTGCGTGACTTGCCGCCGCTCCTCGTCGAACCGACAGCCAGATGTTCTCTCGGTCCTCCGGTGAATCGTGTAGTGCGGTCACCGTCAGTTGCGCGATCAGCGTTTCCCGTTCGGTGGTGATGATCCGGGATCGGGACACGCTGTCGATGGTGCCGAGCTCATGGGTGATCTGCATTGCGAGGACCCCCGCTGCACCGGGCCCCTCGGTGGCCGCAGCGAGTTCTCGATGCCGCTCATGACAATCCGGCACTGACTGCAGCTGTTGTTCGCACAGCATGGCGAATACCTCACCGGCGTCGAGGGGTGCCTCGATGCGATGCAGCGTCAATACCGCGTTAGTGCAGAATTTGTCGACGGGCGGGTAGCGGCGACAGACCCACACGCCGATGCCGACGGCGGAGTCGAAGGGCGTCCAGTCCGGTGGGACGCCCACGTCCACCGTGAACCCGTCGAACCGATCGACCGGGGAGGCGGCGACGCCGTTGCGGGCCATGAACTCATCGAATCGCATGGTCTACGCCCCTATCCGAAACCGAACAGTGACTTCGCGCCGCGCGCGACGCTGCCCACTGCGTCAGTGACAGGGTCCCAGGCCCTTTCGACCCCTTTAGACGCAAGGAAGGCAGCACCCGCGCCGACAGCCGCGCCGACCACCACACCGACCGCCGTTCCCGCGCCGGGAACTATCGACCCGGCCAATGCTCCAGCTTGAGCACCCGCCCACAGACCCGCTGCGACTCCGGCGC
>CAYNJD010000619.1:0-1296 GCA_964397355.1 uncultured Mycobacterium sp.
CATCCGGGTGGGTTGACGCTCAGTCCACGGCGGCTATCAGCCCGCTATCGAATCGCGTGTGTCGAGCAGGGCCATATCCGCGGCTGCGAGGCCGGCACCCCAGCCGGCACCGTTGGACACCGCCACTGACCGAGGCACCGTCGACGGGAAGAGCCGTTCGGTGAGCTCTTCGGTCGCCCGGCTGTTGGCCGCCAGCACCGGCAGCAGTCGACGGTCGCGCGTAACCTCCGCGGTGACCGATGCGCTTGCGGTGTCGAGCCGTTCGCCGATGCGGTGGGCGTACGCGACGAGGAACGACTGGCGAAAGGACCTGGACCGAGCTTGCGCACCGCCGCCGCGTCCGGCGCTGAGCATGGCTCGATTGGCTTGCAGCAGCAGCGAGGTGGTCAGCATCTCCACCAGGTCGAGGTCGGTGTCGCAGCCGATGACGGTGACGAATCCGAGCCGCTCCGCCCACACTGCGCGACAGCGGTTGGCTCCACTCACCACCTGCACCAATGCCGCCTTCGCGGCGGCGTAGGGATTGTCGAGCCAGATCCGTCGCGCGACGGCGGTCGGCTTTCGGCCACGGTCATGCTCGGCGAGCGCCTCTTTCAGTGAATACCGGCTCATCAGGTCTTGGGCCTTGGCCGAAAGGCTCTCCGCCTCGTCGGGGAACTCGGTGGCTTCGGCTTTGGCCAGCAGAGCGCGCACCCTGCCGAGGGCCTTTTCGCCGGCATCGCTGATCACCGTTGTCGTGTGCCGGTACGCACCGGGCAACGGCAGAATCATCTCCAGTACCGGGAGCCTGCCGAGAAGGTTCAGGAGTGTGACGACGACGGTCAGCGCTTCGTGCTGGTCGGCGCCGTTCGACTCCGCCCACCGCGACATCTGTGGCGACTGGGTGGCTGCGCCGACGGTGGCCGAGAGGGCGACGATATCGGCCCGCCAGGCCGGATGCAGTGTCGCGGTGGCGTAGCGCCGGGATTCTCCGACGATAGCCTCGTCGAGGTACCGAACCTGGGCTGGTTTCAAACGGCGACACGCGATTTCGTGCAAGTCGGACGGTTGCCAGCCGTGCTCCCATGCTGCTCTGATGGCCTCGTTCATGGCAATGTCGGCCGCAACGGCCAGCTCACGCGCGAAGCCCCGGTACTCGCCGAGTATTTCGGTGGCGCGCCGCGGCAGCTGATCGGCAGGACACGAAGCGGCGGTGCTCAATGCCATGACGAGGCGTTCGAGAAGCAGCGCACGGTCCGGCCCCGGATCGAAGCCGCTGCGCTCCTGCTTGGCGCGGCGCCGGTTCTTGTGTTTGGC
>CAYNJD010000620.1:0-1295 GCA_964397355.1 uncultured Mycobacterium sp.
GCGGCACCGGCAGCGGCTGGCAGACGAACGGGCAGAACTGGTTGGGGGTGGTCAAACCCTCGAACGTGTAGCCGGGGAACACCGGCTGCCCGGCGAACCACGGCGTGGCCGGCTGCAGGTAGAAGTCCCGCACGATGTCCATGTAGATGCCGCCGACGGTCGGGTCGGCCTGGCCGGTGCCGGTCATGATCCAGCCCTCGTCGGCCAGCAGCACCAGCTCTTGGGCGATGTCGGCGACCAGCTTCTCCAGCCGGGTCGCCAGCGCCGGAGTCAGCAGCGGCGACGCGCTCAGCACCACGGCGCACAGCGCGGCCAGCAGCGGATGCAGTCGCTTTGCCGTCATCACAGACCTCCCAGACCCTCGCGTCTCGTCGCCGGCGGCACCCGGCTGGCGACATCACACTGACCTATAAGGCAAATTTCAGGATTCACCATGAAGGAGATAACGGACGTTGTCAAATGTCCGGAAGCCGGCTGCGGCAACGGGGTTACGCGCCGAAGCCGTCGAACAGGTCGAAGCCCATCCCGATCAGCGCCAGCAGCCCGTCCCCGGGAATAGCGGCCCCACTGAGCACCGCGTCCGGGCCCAGCACATCGGCCAGGTCCAGCGAGTTGGCCAGGTCGCTCCAGCCGTCGAGCAGGAACTTATCGACTGAGTTGACCAGGTCGTAGCCGGTGATGACCTGCAGGAAATCGGTGATGCCGGTGATGGTGCTGATGTCCTCGGGCGACAGGGCGCCGCCGCTGGCGGCCGCCGCGACATCCGCCCACGGGCCCACGAGACTCTGGATCAGCGCGTTCTGGACGCCGGCCAGCATCTGCAGCGGGTCCATCTTGGTGAACAGGCCCAGCACCGACGAGCCGTCGTAGAGGTCACCGGTCGGCGTCATCGCCCACGGCCCGCCGGCCACCCCGAACACCTGCTGGTAGGGGCTGCCGTTGATGAAGTCACCGCCCGGGATCTGGTAAAGCCCGTTGACCTCGGGGTTTCCGGCGTTGCCGTAGCCCCAGTTGATGAACAGCCGCGCCCAGGGCGAGAAGAAGTCGCCGAAGAACTGCCCCGCCGTCCCGCCGTTGAACATGAACTGCAGAATCGGCAGGTTCTGCGGGATCATGTACAGGTTGGCCTCACCGATACTGCCGACGTTGATGGCGCTGGCCAACTGTTCGGCGGTGTAGGCCGGGTAGAACGGGTGCACCGTCTGAATGCCGATCAGCGCGTTGATGACGGCCAGGATGTTGGTGGTGTCCTGCGGGAAGTTGGCCCAGCCGTCGTACTCACCGGTGTAGATGTC
>CAYNJD010000621.1:0-1292 GCA_964397355.1 uncultured Mycobacterium sp.
GTGCGCCCGGTGTAGCCGACACCCAACTGCCCACGAGTGGGCGACGACCCGCCGTCGGCGGCGATCACGTATGACGCCCGGATCCGCTTGAAGGTGTCGCTGCGCAGGTCGGCCAGCAGAAGTTCGACGTCGTCATAGCCGGCCAGCACCCGCAGGCATTCGTGCCCCAGGAGGACGTCGACGCCCGCGAATCGCTGCACGCCCTCGCGCAGCACGCGATCGACCGCGGGCTGATAGAGGAACTGCTGCGACGGATGCCCGGTCCCGCGGGGGGCGATCTTCAGATCGATGAAGGGCACGCCCTTCGCGTCGACGAAGTTCAGCGGCCGATCCGGCAGCATGTCTTGCTGCAGTTGCTCCGCCAGGCCGACGGACTGCCAGATGCGCATGACCTCTTCATCGGTGGAGATCGCCCGTGCGCGGCCGTAGACGTCGGGGTCACGTTCGATGACGAGCACTTTGAGACCGAGCTGGCCCAACAGATTCGCGGCGGTGGCGCCGGTGGGTCCATAGCCGATCACCGCCACGTCATAGCTGGCTGTGGTCACGATTTCACCCTCGCCGTCGAAGACTTGTTCCGTAGTGATCGCTACGGTAATGTAATGATCACTACAGAGTCAAGACCCACGACTAGGAGAATGCGATGGCAGGGAAATCCCAGCCGGGCCGGCGCACGCGGGCCGACGGTGAGCTGTCGAGGGAACGCATCCTCGACGCCGCCACCGAGATCGCCGCCGAGCGCGGCTACGAGGGCACCAGCATCGCACTGGTCAGCCAGAAGTGCGGCCTGCCGGCCAGCTCCATCTATTGGCACTTCAAGAACAAGGACGACCTGATCGCGGCAGTGATCGAGCGCAGTTTCGGTACCTGGTTGACCGCTTGGCAGGTTCCCGACGAGGGCACGACGAGAGAACGCGTGCAGGGCTTGGCGATACAGATTGCGAAAGCACTGTTGAACTCCCCAGACTTCATCCGTTTAGGGCTGATGTTGGCGCTCGAACGCCGGCCGGTCGAAGCGCGGGCGCGCGCGATGTTCATTGCCGCCCGAACGCAGACCTACCACCAGTTGACCGACGCCCTGCGCGACCTCGCCCCCGAGCTCACCGACGCACAGTTGCACCAGCTGGTCACCTATGCGATCGCCGGCGCCGACGGCCTGTTCATCGCCAAGGAGGTAGGCGGCGACGCCGTGGATCTTCTCGAATTGTTTGCGCTGCACGCCCACGCGCTGTACGACACTGCGGTTCGGCTGCTGTCCGAGAACACCTGCCAATGACACTGACACCCAACAT
>CAYNJD010000622.1:0-1277 GCA_964397355.1 uncultured Mycobacterium sp.
ACGTAGTTCTCGCTGTAGGCGTACAGCATCGAAAACGTCATCTCGTGGTGGTGATAGCTACGGTGCACCGGGTCGTGGCCGAGGAAGGCCAGCGTGTCGTGCATCCAGCCCATGTTCCATTTCATCGAAAACCCCAGCCCGCCCAGGCTGGTGTCGCGGGTGACACCCGGCCAGGAGGTGGATTCCTCGGCGATGGTGGCGATACCGGGTGCCACCCGGTGGGCGGTGGCGTTGAGCTCTTGGAGGAACTGCACCGCCTCCAGGTTCTCCCGGCCACCGTGGATGTTGGGACTCCAGCCGCCGTCGGGCCGTGAATAGTCCAGATACAGCATGGAGGCCACCGCATCGACCCGCAGCCCGTCGATGTGGAATTCGGTGAGCCAATACAGTGCGTTGGCGACCAGGAAGTTGCGGACTTCCGGGCGGCCGAAGTCGAACACGTAGGTGCCCCAGTCCAGTTGCTCGCCGCGTCGCGGGTCGGCGTGCTCATACAGCGCGGTGCCATCGAAGCGGCCCAACGCCCAGCCGTCTTTGGGGAAGTGCGCGGGCACCCAGTCCACGATGACGCCGATCCCGGCGCGGTGCAGGGCGTCGACCAGCGCCCGGAAGTCATCGGGTGTGCCGAACCGCGCCGTCGGCGCGTAGTAGGAGGTGACCTGATAGCCCCACGACCCGCCGAAGGGGTGTTCGGCCACCGGTAGCAACTCCACATGGGTGAACCCGTGTGCCAGCACGTATTCGGTCAACTCGGTGGCGAGCTGACGGTAGCTCAGTCCCGGCCGCCACGAGCCCAGGTGCACCTCGTAGATGCTCATCGGCTCGGCCACCGGATCCCGCGTGCGCCGTCGCGTCATCCAATCGCTGTCGGCCCAGGTATAGCTGCTTGTCGTCACCCGCGAGGCGGTCTGCGGCGGGGTTTCGGTGGCGAACGCCATCGGGTCGGCTCGCTCGGTGACGACGCCGTCGGCGCCGTGGATACGGAACTTGTACAGCCCACCGACCGGGAAGCCGGGCCAGAACAGTTCCCACACCCCGGAGGAACCCAACGCCCGCATCGGTGCACCGATACCGTCCCAGCCGGTGACATCGCTGATCAGACCGACTCCCTTGGCGTTGGGAGCCCACACCGCGAACGACACCCCGGCCACCGGCCCGTCCGCGGTGGTGAACGTGCGCGAATGGGCACCGAGGACCTCCCACAGCCGTTCGTGACGGCCCTCGGCGAACAGGTGCAGATCGATCTCGCCCAGCGTGGGCAGGAAGCGATAACCGTCGGC
>CAYNJD010000623.1:0-1262 GCA_964397355.1 uncultured Mycobacterium sp.
TGTCGGTGGTGGCCACTACGTTCTGGGTATGGACGAACCTCCCCGAGATGATTGGCCCGGCGTGCTGGAACCTTCGCTGCTGTCGAAGGAGGCCATCACAGCCGGGCACCGACTGGCCGATGCGGCCGATGCCGGCGACTGGCCGGCTCTGTTCGATCTGCTCGATGCGGATCCGGCGCTCAGCGCCAACCAGTGGCGGCCCGGCAGCCCCGAGTTGCTGACCCCGCTGCACCAAGCCGCCCGCCACGGAGCACCGGCGAAAGTCATTGCCGCGCTGCTCAGCCGCGGTGCGCTGCGCTGCCTGCGCGACGCCCGGGGCTTCACCGCGTGCGACATCGCCGAGGACGCCGGGCACCCGGCGGAGCTGCTGTCGCAGCTGGCCCCGCCGTCGTCGCCGCTGCCGGCCGAGCGGATCCGCGCCCTCGACGCCAACCTGGAGTGGGCGATCGACGGCACTATCCGCACCGCGGGCGTCCTCGAGGGCCACAGCGACCACGAGCTGCGCCGGATGCTGCGCTACCCCCCGGTCGAGGTGCTGCACGAAGCGCCCGGCCGCTCGGTGGGTTTCGCGATCCCCGGGCTGCCCGGCGAGATCCGGGTCACACTGCGCTGCGGCTACCTGGAGGCCGCCAGCGACGTGCAAGTGCACGTCGTCAGCCACCGGGGTGCGGTGCTGGTCGTCGACGGCATCACCTAGCCGCGCGGCCGGGTACCGTTGCCGGCATGGCTTTCACACTTGCCGACACACCTGATCAGCGCGGCCGCACCTTCGTGGTGACCGGCGCCAACGGCGGACTGGGTGAGGTGGTCACCCGCACCCTGGCCGCCAACGGCGCCACCGTGGTGATGGCCTGCCGCAACACCGCCAAGGCCCAGCAGATCGCCGACGGCATCGACGGCGACGTGACGGTGGCGGCGCTGGATCTGGGCAGCCTGGACTCGGTGCGCGACTTCGCCGCGCAACAGGGCGGCTTCGACGTGCTGGTCAACAACGCCGGCATCATGAATATCCCGATGCGCCGCACCGTCGACGGCTTCGAGACCCAGTTCGGCGTCAACCACCTGGGCCACTTCGCACTGACCGGCCTGCTGCTGGACCGCATCGGCGACCGGGTGGTGACGGTGTCGAGCATCGCCCACAAGCAGACCCCGAAGTTCTGGATCGACGACCTCAACTACGAGCACCGCTTCTATCAGCGCAACCTGGCCTATGCGCAGTCCAAGCTGGCCAACCTGATGTTCGCCCGCGAGCTGCAGCGCCG
>CAYNJD010000624.1:0-1243 GCA_964397355.1 uncultured Mycobacterium sp.
CGTATCGCCATCAACCGGCACATCAAGCGTGGCGGCAAGGTGTGGATCAACATCTTCCCAGACCGTCCGTTGACCAAGAAGCCCGCCGAGACCCGCATGGGCTCGGGTAAGGGTTCGCCGGAGTGGTGGGTGGCCAACGTCAAGCCGGGCCGGGTGCTGTTCGAGCTCAGCTACCCCAACGAGGCCATCGCCCGCGCCGCACTGACCCGGGCGATCCACAAGCTGCCGATCAAGGCGCGCATCGTCACCCGAGAGGAGCAGTTCTGATGGCAGTGGGAGTCACCGCTGGCGAACTGCGCGAGCTGACCGCCGACGAGCTCGTCGAGCGGCTGCGCGAGTCCAAAGAGGAGCTGTTCAACCTGCGTTTCCAGATGGCGACCGGGCAGCTCAGCAATAACCGTCGGCTGCGCACGGTGCGCCACCAGATCGCGCGCATCTACACCGTGTTGCGCGAACGGGAACTGGGCCTGGCGTCCGGTCCCGATGGTTCTGAAGGCGAGGCATCGTAATGGCACAGGCTGCAAAGGCGAAGGCCACCGAGAAGGGGCCCAAGCACACTCCGCGCACGGAGAAGCCGCGGGGCCGCCGCAAGACCCAGATCGGTTACGTGGTCAGCGACAAGATGGAGAAGACCATCGTCGTCGAGCTGGAGGACCGGGTGAAGCACCCGCTCTACGGCAAGATCATCCGGACCACCAAGAAGGTCAAGGCGCACGACGAGAACAACACCGCCGGCGTTGGTGACCGGGTGTCGCTGATGGAGACCCGGCCGCTGTCGGCGACCAAGCGCTGGCGGCTGGTCGAGATTCTGGAGAAGGCCAAGTAGCGGCGGTTACGCCGGGATCTTGACCCGCGCCAGCGGTCGCTGCGCGGCGCCGTCGAGCGGTACCCGCAGGGATTCCCGATCCTCGACCGGGCGGGAGGGTACCGCCAGGGTGCGGCGCATCGCCGTCGGCAGGCTGGTACGCAGCGCGGTCAACTGCCGACCGTTGAGCCTGTTCAGTCCGGCCGACACGCTCCTGCGCAGCCGACTGGCGCTGTGGTAGCGCACCAGCACCGACACCTCGGTGCGGTGGTGTCGAGCTGTCAGCCGGACCGTGACCGCCGTGGCGTCGGCCGTGGCCGACCACAACCGCTCCAGGTTCGCCGAGGTGATGTCGCGCGGCGACACCCAGAAGGTGGCCGCGAACTGCTTGGGGCCCTTGCGTTCCTTCTGCTTCAGGCGGCGCCGCCGACGGCGGAT
>CAYNJD010000625.1:0-1222 GCA_964397355.1 uncultured Mycobacterium sp.
TCTCCACCACCGTGACGTCCACGTCGCGCTGGCGTGCGCCGGCGGCCACCTCCATACCGATCCAGCCGGCGCCCACCACCGCCAGCCGGCCGCCGCCCTCCAGCGCGGAATCCAGCGCCGACGCGTCATCGACGGTGCGCAGATAATGCACCCCTTGGGCGTCGGCGCCCGGGATCGGGATCCGTCGAGATCGCGATCCGGTGGCCAGCAGCAGCTTGTCGTAGCCCAGGCTGGTGCCGTCTGCCAGGCCGACGGTGTGGCCGCTCGGGTCCAGAGCGACCGCCCGGGCGCCGACACGCAGATCGATACCGTGCTCGCGATACCAGTCCTCGGGGTTCACCGTGAAGTCCCCGAGGGTCTTCTTGCCCGCCAGGAACTCCTTGGACAGCGGCGGGCGCTCGTAGGGGAGATGCGCTTCCTCTCCGAGAAGCACGATCTGCCCGTCGAAGTTCTTGTCGCGCAGTGCTTCCACGGCCTTGGCCCCGGCCAGGCCGGCCCCCACGATCACGAATGTGGCTGATGCTGACACGAGATCCTCCGCTCTGCGCGACGTCACCAGCCACCCTACCGGCGATCCGGGGGGCGCATGCGCTCAATCGGCCAGGCGCTCGTGCACCTCGGTTTCGAGGGAGTGACGCACCAGCGCCGCGGCGAGCTCGGCGTTGCGCCCCAGCGACAGCGCGCCGAGTTCGCTTGCGTCATCGGGTAACCCGAGTTCACGAGCCGCCGCCATTGCACGATCATCGAAGGTGAACCGCGCCCAGGGCCAGACGTCTTGGACCTCACGGAGAAAGATGTTCGCGCCGGTGTCACCGATTCCTTTGAAGTCCTTCAGCAACGCGGTGGCCGTCTCGACATCGCGCCCGCTGCGTTCGGCCAGCAGCCGCAGGTCGCCGCGATACTCCTGCTGCGCGGTCTCGGCGATCTCGACAAGCCGGCTGGCCGAACTCTCGTCGTAGCGGCGGTAATGGGCACGGCCCAATACCGCGATCACGGCCCGGCGGTCCGCCTCGAGAACCTTGTGGGGGGTACGCAGTCCGGCCTTGAACAGTTCTCGAGCCGCCTGGGCGGCGATACCGGCGTCGATCGGCTTGCTGGCCAGCATGCACAGGATCAGCAGCTGAAACAGCGGCATCGGCTGGTTGCGCAGCCGGATGCCGGCTTCTTGGGCAAAAGTCTGGCCCGCGCGCCGCAACAGCCGACGCACCTGGTCTTTCTGGGT
>CAYNJD010000626.1:0-1213 GCA_964397355.1 uncultured Mycobacterium sp.
CGGCCGCCGGTGCGCCGCCGGCCCCGCCCGCACCGCCGGCGCCCCCGGCCTTGGCGGCGGCGCCGTCCCCGGCATCACCGCCGTCGCCGCCCGCACCCCCGGCACCACCGTCGGGATGATCCGCCGTGCCGGGGCCGCCGGTACCACCGATGCCGCCCGCACCCCCGGCGCCGCTCTCACCGGCATTCGGGTGGCCGAGCATGCCGTCGTGGCCGTTTCCGCCGTCGCCGCCGTTACCGGCGGTGGCGGCCCAGGAGCCCGCGTCCCCACCGTTTCCGCCCGCACCGGCGGCCCGGCCGTGGCTGGGAACGCCGCCGTAGCCGCCCGAGCCGCCATCACCGCCGCGGCCGCCGTTGCCGCCGTCGCCCTCCGGCGAACCGGCCAGCCCGTCACCGCCGTTGCCGCCCGGGGCGCTGAACCCGCCGGGACCGGCATTGCCCATGAACACCAGGTCTCCGGCATTGCCGGCCGCACCGCCGTCACCGCCGTCGCCGCCGCCGGGATGGTCCACCGTGCCGTCGCCACCATTGCCGCCGTAACCGGCAGAGCCGCCGGGACCACCGAAACCGGCCACCGCGTCGCCGCCGTCGCCGGCATTGCCGCCGTTACCGCCGTCGCCACCACCGTTGCCCCAGCCGCCGTCGCCGCCGTCACCGCCGCGACCGCCGGCGCCGAACAGTGAGATGGCATCCCCGCCGTGCCCGCCGTTACCGCCGTTGCCCGCGGTGCCGGTGATGCTGTCCAGCCCGTCGCCGCCCCAGCCGCCCTCGCCGCCGTTGCCCAGCAGCCAGCCACCGGTGCCGCCGTCGCCGCCGTCACCACCGGAACCGCCGTCACCGCCCCAGCCGCCGTTGCCGATCATCTTGGCGTCGCCGCCGTCACCACCGGTTGCACCCGCGGCGATGTTCTCGTCGGTGCCCGAGCCGTAGCCGTTGCCGCCGTCGCCGAACAGCCAGCCGCCATCGCCGCCGTCGGGGTGATCGACCGTGCCGTCGACGCCGTCGCAGATCAGTCCGCAGGCGCCGTCAAAAGCGAAGAGCGGGTTGATGATCGGGTCGATCAGGGCGCCCGGCCCCATCATCCACAGGTTGCCCAGATCATGGATGGTGGCGTAGAGCTGGTTCTGCACCAGCCCGGCGAAGACGACCTCGGCCACCGATGCCCAGGTGTAGATGTCGGTGCCCACCTGGGACAGATCCAGCGAGTCCGCCGC
>CAYNJD010000627.1:0-1212 GCA_964397355.1 uncultured Mycobacterium sp.
AGCCGGCGGGCCAGCCGGTGCGCCAGCGCGATCGGCAGCGGCATCAGCTCCGGGGTGTCGGCGATCGCGTATCCGAACATCAGGCCCTGGTCGCCGGCGCCCTGGCTGTCCAGCGGGTCGGCGGCACCTTCGACCCGCGCCTCGTGGGCGGTGTCGACGCCCTGGGCGATGTCGGGCGACTGCGCGCCGATGCCGATGTTGACCCCGCAGGACGCCCCGTCGAAGCCCTTGTCCGACGAGTCGTAGCCGATGTCCAGGATGCGCTCACGCACGGTGTTGGTGATGTCGGCGAACGCCTCCCGCGCGTTGGTGGTCACCTCGCCGACCACGTGCACCTGACCGGTGGTGACCAGTGTCTCCACCGCCACTCGGGAGCGGGGGTCGTCGGCGAGCAGTGCGTCGAGCACCGAGTCGCTGATGGCGTCACAGATCTTGTCGGGGTGTCCCTCGGTCACCGACTCACTGGTGAACAGCCGACCCTTTTCGCTCACAATGTCATCCTTCCGTGCCCGTTGGGCACTGTAAAAAAGTTAGGCCGGAAAAATATATCGTCTGCGTGCTCGGTGTCCTGGCGCTGCCCCGGCCTGCGTCACAACCCCCCGGCTCGCTACCGTAGCAGCGCCCTCATCGATCGTGCCCGCGCAGGAACGCCACGATGGCGTCCACGATCCGGCTGGCCATCAAGGTCTTGGATCCGGGCTCCAGGGCGGACTCGGTGCCGTCGGCGGCCAGCAACCATCCGTCGTTGTGGTCCACCTCGAACGCCCTGCCGTCGCCGACGGCGTTGACCACCAACAGATCGCAGCCCTTGCGGCGCAGTTTCGCCCGGGCGTGGAACAACACGTCGCCGTTCTCGTCGCCGGTTTCGGCGGCGAAGCCGACGATGGCGGCCATGTTGGGCAGCTGCCCGTCACCGCGGGCCCGGACCGCACCGGCCAGCACGTCATCGTTGCGGACCAGGTCGATCGTGGGAGCCTGCTCGCTCTCCCCCGGCCCCTTCTTGATCTTGGCCTGCGCTATCCGGGCCGGGCGGAAATCGGCGACGGCGGCGGCCATCACCAGCACCTGCGCCTCGGCGGCGTGTTTGGAGACCGCGTCGTGCAGCTGCTCGGCGGAGCTGACGTGAACCACCTCGACCCCGGCGGGGTCGATCAGCCCCGCGGTGTGCGCGGCGATCAGGGTGACCTCGGCGCCGCGCTGGGCGGCCACCCG
>CAYNJD010000628.1:0-1193 GCA_964397355.1 uncultured Mycobacterium sp.
GACAGGCCGCCGTCGAGCACCAGGTCCGCCCCGGTCATATAGGCGGACTCGTCGGACGCCAAAAAGACCACCGCGGTCGACACCTCCGCCGACTTGGCGCCCCGGCCCAGCGGAATCTGCAGTGAGTCGTCGGGAATGGCGACCGTCATCCGGGTACGGATCAGGCCGGGCAGCACACTGTTGACCCGGATACCGTGCGGCGCCAGCTCGACCGCGGCCGCCTTGGCCAGGCCGCGCACCCCCCATTTCGACGCGACGTAGCCGTAGAGTCCGGCGGAGCCGCGCATCCCCTCCACCGAGGAGATGTTGATGATGGAGCCGCCGCCGGCTGACTTCATGGGTGCGACGGCCGCGTGCATACCCAGCATGGTGCCGGTCAGGTTGACGTCGAGAACCTGCTGCCACGCGGCCACGTCGAAGTTCTCGAGGGCGTTGTATTTGGCGATCCCGGCGTTGTTCACCAATACGTGGAGGCCGCCGAACTCTTCGACGGCGGTCGCAACGGCCGCCTGCCATTGATCGGCCTGGGTGACGTCGAGACGGACGAACCGGGCGGTGGCAGCCCCCAGTTCGTCGGCGAGCTTGGCGCCCTCCTCCTCCAAGATGTCGCCGATCACGATCTTGGCTCCCTCGGCGGCCAGCGCCCGGGTGTGTGCCGCGCCCATACCTCGCGCACCGCCGCTGATCAGCGCAACCTTGCCCTCGACTCGTCCCATGGCTGGCGAGGTTACCTGGGCAGGCACGCTGCCCGTTACGCTGCCCTGGTGGCCGTCACCCGCACCGAGCGAAGCTTCGACGGTGTCCGAGGAGTGCGGATCGTCTACGACACCTGGACGCCGGAGGCGCCTGTCCGCGCCGTGGTTGTGCTGTCGCACGGCTTCGGCGAGCACGCCCGCCGCTACGACCATGTCGCGGCCCGGTTCGGCGAGGCCGGGCTGGCGACCTACGCGCTGGATCACCGCGGGCACGGCCGATCCGGCGGCAAGCGGGTGCTGTGCCGCGACATGGCGGACTACACCGGCGACTTCCACACGCTGGCGGGGATCGCCGCCCGGGAACACCCCGGACTGCCGCGGGTGGTGCTCGGGCACAGTATGGGCGGGGCGATCGTGTTCAGCTACGGCGTGGACCGCCCGGACGACTACCAGTTGATGGTGCTGTCGGGGCCCGCGGTGGCGATGGCCGACACGGTG
>CAYNJD010000629.1:0-1177 GCA_964397355.1 uncultured Mycobacterium sp.
TAACAGTGAGGTAGGACGGCATGAGCGGCCATTCCAAGTGGGCCACCACCAAGCACAAGAAGGCCGTCATCGACGCTCGTCGCGGCAAGAACTTCGCTCGGTTGATCAAAAACATCGAGGTCGCGGCACGCGTCGGCGGCGGCGACCCGTCGGGCAACCCGACGCTGTACGACGCCATCCAGAAGGCGAAGAAGAACTCGGTGCCCAACGACAACATCGAGCGGGCCCGCAAGCGTGGCGCCGGCGAGGAAGCCGGCGGGGCGGATTACCAGACCATCACCTACGAGGGGTACGGGCCCAACGGGGTCGCGGTGCTCATCGAGTGCCTGACCGACAACCGCAACCGCGCCGCCAGCGAGGTGCGGGTGGCGATGACCCGCAACGGCGGCACCATGGCCGACCCGGGCTCGGTCGCCTACCTGTTCAGCCGCAAGGGCACGGTCACCCTCGACAAGAACGGCCTCAGCGAGGACGACGTGCTGACCGCGGTGCTCGATGCCGGTGCCGAGGACGTCAACGACCTCGGTGAGAGCTTCGAGGTCATCTCCGAGCCCGGTGATCTGGTGGCGGTGCGTTCGGCGCTGGTCGACGCCGGTATCGACTACGACTCGGCGGAGGCCAGTTTCCAGCCGTCGGTGTCCGTCGCGGTGGACGTCGAGGGGGCCCGCAAGGTGTTCAAGCTGGTCGAGGCGCTCGAGGACAGCGACGACGTGCAGAACGTGTGGACCAACGTCGACCTGTCCGACGAGGTGCTGGCCGCACTCGAGGCCGAGTAGCAGGCTCCGCCGGTGCCGGCGATTCATTTCATCTCGGGCCTGCCGCGGTCCGGGTCGACCCTGCTGGCCGCGCTGCTGCGGCAGAACCCGCGGTTTTCCGCCGGGATGTCGGGTCCGCTGGCGGGGTTGTTCGGTGCCCTGCTGGGCGAGATGAGCGCCCGCAACGAGTTCTCGGTCTTCATCGACGACGCGAAACGGGAACGGATCCTGCGCGGACTGTTCGACAGCTTCTACGCCGACTGCCCCGCCGAGGTCATCTTCGACACCAGCCGGGCGTGGTGCGGCTGGATGCCGGCGGTCTCGCGACTGTTCCCGGATGCCAAGGTGATCGCCTGCGTGCGCGACCTGCCGTGGGTGGTCGACAGCATCGAGCGGTTGATCCAGCGCAACGTGTTCACCCC
>CAYNJD010000630.1:0-1143 GCA_964397355.1 uncultured Mycobacterium sp.
CCCTGCACCAGGCCAACGCGCCGCTGCTGGTGATGGACGCCGACCCCGACGAGGGCTTCATCCGCGGCAAGATGAAGGGCGGTCCGCTGCCCCGGGGCCGTGGCCTGCTGATGGCCGAGGACACCGGGGTATTCGTGCAGGTCGCCGCCACCGAGCTGCGTCGGGCGCCGACGCACGAACGCGCGGCCAGCCCGGCCCGCTGAGCCGTCCCGCCCAGCGATCACTGTGGCGCCCGCAACAGCGCCACAGTGGTTGCTGGGGCCTCACAACCCGGGCTCCGGCGTGTTTACCGCGGCCAGATTTTTAACCCGGGACAGCGTTTTCGCCAGCCGCTGAAGGCCTTTCGGCAATCACCGGGACCCGCGAATGACAGCACTGTGTTTCAGCAGGTGAGTTCCGTTTGGCCGGCCATGGCACCCGCCGTGCGTTACCCGGCTGTTACCGGAGATGAACAGTTGCCACCCACAGGTGAACAGTAGGCATCATGAGGCGTTTCGGCCGGTTCCAGCGTTTACTCTCGATGGCGGAAAGATTGCTGAAGGCGATCCCAGGAGGAAGCTCGAATGTCGTTCGTCAATGCGCAACCGGAGGCACTGGCCGCCGCTGCGGGAAACCTCAGCGGTATCGGCTCGGCGTTGAACGCGCAGAACGCGGCCGCTGCCGCCCCGACCACCGGTGTGGTTCCGGCCGCCGCCGACGAGGTGTCGGCGCTGACCGCGGCGCAGTTCGCCGCGCACGCGACCATGTACCAGCAAGTGAGCGCCCAGGCCGCGGCAATCCACGAGATGTTCGTCGCCACCCTCAACAGCAGCGCCACCTCCTACGCCGCCACCGAGGCCGCCAACGCGGCCTCGGCCGGCTGACCGCGTCCGGTGGCGGGGTTCAGCTTCGACATGCGCCCTAGCGTGATTGACGATTTCGCCGGCTGCGGGCTGATGAAAGGGGGACCCATTCAAACGGTCAAGACCGGTTGTCGGTTACCGACGTAACCGGCGGCAATATCGGGCGACTACCCAACCACCACAAACAACAACCACCAACCTGAATCAACCAACTTCAGACAAGGAGACATAGCAGTGGCAACACGTTTTATGACCGACCCGGAGGCCATGCGGGCCATGGCGGGGCGTTTTGATGTGCATG
>CAYNJD010000631.1:0-1135 GCA_964397355.1 uncultured Mycobacterium sp.
GGTGACGCCGGACTGGGGCCCGGGGGCGTCGGATTCCGGTGCCGGCGCGCTGGGTTTCGCCGGGACCGCCACCGACACCCGCCGTCGGGCGGCGACCGGGATCACGGTGCTCAGCGGTGACGGGCTCGACACGCAGCCACGGGTGCCGATGCTGCCGGGCGGCTGGGGCGAGGATCCGAGCTGACCTCCTCTTCCTCGAGACCGACTTTTCGCCGCGAAAGTGCGCGTGGCGAGCTGCAAAACGCGATCTCGGCGCAGCGGACTACCGCTGCGGCCAGTGCGTGCGCCACTCCGCTTCGCCGGGCTGGCCGATGATCGCCTTCTCCACGCGTCGCACGGTGTCCATGAACTCTAAAACCGCTGTGCGCAAGTCGTTTTCGGCATCGATGTCGGCGGCGACGCTGACCGTGGTGATCGCATCGGGAATCAGCTCGGCGGGCAGCCCGGCGCGGGTGGCGCGCTGCAGAACCTTCTGAGCCAAGGCCAGTGCCGGCTGGGCGGTCGAAACGTCGTCCATGATCGAGTCCCTGGACTTCTTTTCCAGCGCCTTGCGTTCTTCCCACTGCGCTACCTGGTCTTCCAGCGAGATCTCCTCGCCTGCGAGCACCGCGGGCACCCGATTGCCCAGCTTGCGCAGCAGCGCATCGGCCACATCGTCGATGCCGAACGCGTGCTCCGGCGCATCCTCGGCGATGCGGGCGTGAAACAGCACCTGCAGCAACACATCCCCGAGTTCGGCGCACAGCTCGTCGGCGTCGCCGCTGCGCACCGCGTCGAACAGCTCGTAGGTCTCCTCCAGCAGGAACCGGCGCAGCGAGTCGTGGGTCTGTTCGCTTTCCCACGGGCCATCGGTGCGCAGCCGGTCCATGATCGCGACCGCGTCGATCAGCCGCTCCCCCGCCGGGGCCTCCGGTGCCGCGATCAGCGGCTCGCCGGCCGCCAGCCGGGCTATGACGGCGGGGTGGTTGCGGTCCGAGGACAACAGCACCGGCGCATCCGCACCGGACAGCACCGATTGGGCCGACGGCAGCGCCCACGGCACCGCGACCGGCAGCTCCTCGGTGTAGGCGACGTCGCCGGACAACAGCTCCAAGGCTTCCACCGGCACCAGCGAGGGCCGGCGCGGGTCGACCAG
>CAYNJD010000632.1:0-1095 GCA_964397355.1 uncultured Mycobacterium sp.
CGCCACAACGGCCGCGTCGTGCTCAACCGCGCGATCGGGCACGGCTGGGGCAACGCGCCCACCGACCCCGCCGACGCCGACAAGGTGCCGGTGGGCATCGACACCCCGTTCTGCGCGTACTCGGCGGCCAAAGCGATCACCTCGACCGTGGTGCACATGCTCGCCGAGCGCGGCTGCTTCTCGCTCGACGACCGAGTGGCCGACTACCTGCCGGGCTACGGCCGACATGGCAAGGGCCGCACCACGATCCGCCAGGTGCTCACGCACAGTGCCGGGGTGCCGTTTGCCACCGGGCCGCGCCCGGACGTGCACCGCGTCGACGACAGCGACTACACCAGGGCGCAGCTGGCGAACCTGCGCGCGATCTATCCGCCGGGCTGGGCACACATGTACCACGCGCTGACCTGGGGGCCGCTGGTCCGCGAGATCGTCTCGGCGGCCACCGGACGCAACATCCGCGATGTGCTGGCCGAGGAGATCCTTCAGCCGCTGGGTTTCCGGTGGACGAATTTCGGTGTGGCGCAGGATGATGTTGCGCTGGTGGCGCCCAGTCACGCCACCGGGAGGCCGCTGCCCGGGCCGGTGGCCGCGGTGTTCCGCCGGGCGATCGGCGGCACCATGCACGAGATCATCCCGTTCACCAACACACCGCTGTATCTGACCAGTGTCATCCCGTCGTCCAACACCATCTCGACGGCGTTCGAGCTGTCCCGCTTCGCCGAGATCTGGCGGCGCGGCGGCGAACTCGACGGCGTGCGGGTGGTCTCGCCGGGGACGATGGCCGCGGCGACGGCCCAGTGCCGCCGGTTGCGTCCCGATGTGGCGACCGGGCTGGTGCCGCTGCGCTGGGGTACCGGCTACATGCTGGGCTCGGAGCGGTTCGGCCCGTTCGGGCGCGGGGCGCCGTCGGCGTTCGGGCATCTGGGCCTGGTCAACGTGGCGATCTGGGCGGACCCTGCGCGGGAGCTGGCCGCCGGCCTGATCTCCAGCGGTAAGCCGGGCCGCGACCCGGAGGCCAAGCGCTACAGCGCGCTGATGGACACCATCGCCGCCGAGATTCCCCGGCGGTGACGGCAGTCCCCGGCGAGCTTCCCC
>CAYNJD010000633.1:0-1083 GCA_964397355.1 uncultured Mycobacterium sp.
GCTCGAGCGCTGGCGCGATTGGAGCGGTGTGACCGTCGCCAGCACGCGTCCGGCCGGGTGCAGCGATACGTCTCCTCGTGCCCGCAGGGACGCCGATGGCATCAGATCCATGCGTACCGACTGCGAGAGAATCGCCAGCACGACCGTCGCCTCTAGCTGTGCCAGAGCCGCGCCCAGGCACGTGCGGCGACCACCGCCGAACGGAAGATACGCAAAGCGCGGACGGGTCGGCGCGGTGTCCGGCAAGAATCGTTGAGGGTCGAATCTATCTGGATTGGGCCAGAATTCGGGATGGCGGTGAAGAAGGTACGGTGAGAGCCCGATGGTGTCTCCAGCCGAGACGGGGATACCCGCAATGACGTCGTCTTGCACCGCGTCACGCTCGACGTGCCACACCGGCGGATAGAGCCGCAACGCCTCTGACACCACCGCCCGCGTCCATGGCAGGGCATCGACATCGGGGGCCTTCGTGTCCCGGCCGCCCAACACATCGTCGACCTCGGCGACCAGACGGTCATAGCCGGCGGGGTTCCGCGCCAACAATGCCAGTGCCCAGGTAAGCGCATGACATGTCGTCACATTGCCGGCGAAGACGAGGGTCATCACCTCGTCCTGGATCTCCGCGCGGGACAGCGGTTGCTCACCTCGCCCGGCAGCCAGCAGCACGTCGAGTAGGTCATCGGGTTCGTCGTGGGGCGCGCGGATGCGCGTGTCGATGATCCGGGCGATCACCGATTCCACCGTCCACGAGACCCGACCCAAGCCGGGCACGATCCGGGTGGCGACCGAGCGAAGGCGCTCGGGCGAGAAGGAGGTCGGGAGAATAGCGGCGGCGCGTAGCACCTTCGAGCTCGCCAGCAGCGCGTCCGCCTGGCCGACCAACGCGGCCTCACCGGAGAGACCGGCTCCAAACAATATCCGGCCGAGGAAATCCAATACCAGCGCGCGCATCTCGACCGCGATATCGATAGTCATGCCGGGCACCCACTGCTCGGCGCGGTTACGGGTCGCATCAACGATCGCGGGTATGAACGACTGCACGTGGCGCCGACTGAACACCGACTGCACCAGCCCGCGGTGGCG
>CAYNJD010000634.1:0-1068 GCA_964397355.1 uncultured Mycobacterium sp.
TGGATGGCAGCGCGGGCGGCAATGGTGGCCAGGGTGGTAACGGTGGCCAGGGTGGCCTTGAGGCTGATGGAATCACTCACGCGGCCAGTGGAATCGGTGGCGATGGTGGTGCTGGCGGCAAGGGTGGTGACGGCTATACCGGGCTGAATGGTGTCACTGCCGGGGATAACGGTGAGAGCGGCACCAACGGCGGCCAAGGCGGCAACGGTGGCGCCGGTGGCAGCGGCTCGGTGGCCGGCCAGCACGGTGCCGGTGGTATTGGCGGCAATGGCGGTAGCGGTGGTGATGGCGCCAATGGTGTGGCGGGAACAAACGGCACCACGGCCGACCCGAATGGCACCGCCGGCGGCAACGGTGGGAATGGTGGCAACGCTGGTAAGGGTGGCGCCGGTGGTCAAGGCGCTGATGGCCCCGCGGCCAGCGGCACCAACGGCACCGCCGGTACCGGCGGCAACGGTGGCACCGGTGGTGACGGGCTAGCCGGCACCAACAGCACCACCGCCGGCGTCGATGGCAGCGCGGGCGGCAACGGCGGCCAGGGTGGCAACGGCGGCCAGGGCGGTCTTGAGTCTGATGGAATCACCCAGGCGGCCAGTGGAATCGGTGGTGATGGTGGTGCCGGCGGCAAGGGTGGTGACGGCTACACCGGGCTGAATGGTGTCACTGCCGGGGATAACGGTGAGAGCGGCACCAACGGCGGCCAAGGCGGCAACGGTGGCGCCGGTGGCAGCGGCTCGGTGGCCGGCCAGCACGGTGCCGGTGGTATTGGCGGCAATGGCGGTAGCGGTGGTGACGGCGCCGATGGTGCTGCGGGTGCCGACGGTACGACCGCGGACCCGAATGGCACCGCCGGCGGTGATGGCGGCAATGGTGGCAACGCCGGCAAGGGTGGCGCCGGTGGTCAAGGCGCTGACGGCCCCGCGGCCAGCGGCAACAACGGCACCGCCGGTACCGGCGGCAACGGCGGCCAGGGTGGCGCCGGCCTAGCCGGCACCGACAGCACCACCGCCGGTGTCGATGGCAGCGCGGGCGGCAACGGCGGAAACGGTGGCAACGGCGGCCAAGGCG
>CAYNJD010000635.1:0-1066 GCA_964397355.1 uncultured Mycobacterium sp.
CCATGCTGGCCGTCATGCACCGCTTCATCGGCTGGGCGATTCGTCGCAGGGTGGCGCTGCGGGGCGTCGAGGTGCCCTACCCGGCCGATCCCGGACTTGACGACTACGACCTGCTTTTTGGTGCGCCCGTGCGGTTCTCGGCACCGGCGCCGGCGCTGGTATTCGACGCCGAGGTGCTCTCCGCACCAATCGTACGCAGCGAGCAGGAGTTGATGGAGTTCCTTCGGGACGCCCCCGCCGGGGTGCTCGAGCGACGTGACTATGGGGTCTCGCTGACCAGCCAGGTGCGGCGCATCCTGCAACGCGGGCTCAGCGGAGCTTGGCCCAGCGTCGATGACATCGCAGCCGAGCTGGCCATGAGCCCGCAGACCCTGCGGCGCAAGCTGCGCGAGGAGAACACCTCGGCTCGCGACATCCGGGAAGACATCCTGCGCGACGCCGCGATCGCCAGCCTGGTGCGCGGCGACGAAACCGTCGCGGCCCTGTCCCGCCGGCTCGGCTTCTCCGAACCCAGCGCGTTCTCCCGAGCCTTCCGGCGTTGGACCGGTAGCGCGCCGGGCTCATATCAGCACTGAACGCGCGCTGTGCCACCGTGAGCGATCCGGTCAACGAGGTGATCGCCGCGGTCATTGGTGGCGGCCGACCAGACCCATACCGTCGAAGCAAGTCATCACAGAACAGAGGAGTTCCACTGTGGCCTTGCACCGATCAGCATGGATGGACAAGGACCTGGACGCGCTGACCGATCTCGCGCGCCGGTTCTACGAGAAGGAGTGCACCCCAAACGAACAGCGGTGGGGCGCTCAGCAGCACGCTGACCGCGAGGTCTGGAAGAATGCCGGTGAGCTCGGCCTGCTGTGCCCGAGCATCCCCGAGGAGTACGGCGGCGGTGGCGGTACCTTCGCCCATGACGCAGTGATCGCGATCGAGCAGATGCGTGCCCTGGCACCGAGTTTCGGTGGCCCGCTGCACAGCACCATCGTCGCCCACTACATCAGCAGCTATGGCACCGAAGAGCAGAAGCAGGCCTGGCTGCCGAAAATGGCCAGCGGCGAAGCCATCGGCG
>CAYNJD010000636.1:0-1059 GCA_964397355.1 uncultured Mycobacterium sp.
TTCACCTGGCGCACATCGAAAGCCGAGCTCACCGAGTTCGGCGAAGAGATCGCCCGTTTCGCGGATTTCCGTCGCCCGAATCTGTTCGTCAACACCCCCGACATCCTGCACGCCAGCCTGCAATCAGGCGGCCCCGGCATGTTCGCCATCCGCGCTGTGCTGGCGGCCACGCTGAGCCCGACCTGGGGCGTGTACTCCGGCTTCGAGTTGTTCGAGGACCGCGCGCTGCACGAGGGCAGCGAGGAGTACCTCGACTCGGAGAAGTACGAGCTGCGCCCCCGCGAATTCGCCCGCGCTCTCGCCGAGGGCAGGTCGCTGGAGCCGTTCATCGCCCGGCTCAACGAGATTCGCCGGCTGCACCCGGCACTGAGTCAGCTGCGCACCGTGCACTTCCATCATGTCGACAACGACGCGCTGCTGGCCTACAGCAAGTTCGATCCGGCAACCGGCGACACGGTGCTGGTGGTGGTCAACTTGAACCCGTTCACCCCCGAGCAGGCGACGCTGCGGCTCGACATGTGGGCGCTGGGAATGGAGGACTACCAACGGTTCTGGGTGCGTGATCAGATCAGCGGCGAAGACTACCAGTGGGGCCGGGACAACTACGTGCGCCTCGACCCGGCCCGAGCGGTCGCGCACATCGTCACCATGCCGGCGATCAACGCGCAGGCCCGCACCGAACTGCTGCGTCGTAGGTGAACGCGATGACACGATATTTGGCGCCCAAGCCTGCCGATCTGGCCCGGCTGCTGGCCGGTGAGCACCACGACCCCCACGCGATCCTGGGCGCACACGAGTACGGCGACGTCACCGTCGTCCGGGCGCTGCGGCCGCGCGCGCGCCGCATCGTGGTGCTGGTGGGCGCCGACCGGTTCCCCATGCGGCAGCTTGGTCCCGGGCTGTTCGCGGTGAGCCTGCCGTTCACCGGGCTGATCGACTATCGGCTGGAAGTGCACTACCCGGAGACGGCGGAATTCGCCCAGCCCACCGGCGCTCACACGGTCGCCGACGGTTATCGCTTCCTGCCCACGCTGGGCGAGATCGATCTGCACCTGTTCG
>CAYNJD010000637.1:0-1052 GCA_964397355.1 uncultured Mycobacterium sp.
CAGTACACCTCCGGGTCCACCCGGGCGCCCAAGGGTGTGGTGCTCACGCACGCCAATCTGCTGCACAACCTGGCCGCCATCGCCGAGGCCTGGGGCGGCGACGAGAACGACGTCGCGGTGTACTGGCTGCCGCAGCACCACGACATGGGGCTGATCGGCGGGGTACTGGAGACCATCTACGTCGGGTGCAGCACGGTGCTGCTGTCACCGGCCGGTTTCATCACCCGCCCGATCCGCTGGCTGGAGACCATCGCGCGCTACCAGGCCACCATGACCGCCGCGCCGAACTTCGCCTACAACCTGTGCGTCGAGCGCAGCAGCCCGAAAGAGCGCGCCGCCCTGGACCTGTCCAGCCTGGCGACGGCGATGAACGGCGCCGAGCCGGTGCACGCCGAGACGCTGCGGACGTTCACCGAGGCGTTCGCCGAGGCGGGATTGCGTCCCGAGGCGCTGATGCCGGTCTACGGGCTGGCCGAGGCCAGCCTGCTGGTCTCCGGCGGGTCCGAGCACGACACCCCGGTGATCCGCTGGATCGATCGCGACGCCCTGGGCGAGCACCGCGTCGTCGACGCCGACCCCGAGGCTGACCGCACCGTGAGCATCGTCAGCTGCGGCCGGCCCTGCGGCGGGCAGCGCATCGTGATCGTCGACCCGGAGACCCGCCGGCTGCGCGACGCCGACGAGGTCGGTGAGATCTGGCTCGCCGGGCCCAGCGTCGCATCCGGGTACCGCGGCAAGCCCGAGGACACCGAGAAGACGTTCGGGGCGTATCTGGCAGACACCCGCGAGGGGCCGTTTCTGCGCACCGGGGATCTGGGCTTTGTGCACGACGACGAGCTGTTCATCACCGGGCGCTGCAAGGACCTGATCATCGTCGCGGGAAATCACTACTACCCCAACGACATCGAGGCCAGTGTGCAGTCGTGTCACCCGGTGCTGCTGGCCGGCCGCGGCGCCGCGTTCGCGGTGACCTCGGACTCGGGCACCGCCGAACAACTGGTGGTGGTGCAGGAGGTCGCCCGGCAGCGCATCAAAGAGTCCGACCTGCCGCA